>JAKLIU010000358.1 GCA_022709445.1 Spirochaetota bacterium
TCGGCGGTGCGCTACGGCAAGCGCACGCGCAGCGTGCTGACCATCGGCACCACCCCGGACTTTGACTCCGTGCGCCAGCTGCGCACGCAGATCGGCCGCTTCATCACGGACCGCGACATCGAGCGGAACAACCGGGTCTGCATCATCGGCACCACGCTCAAGCGCGAGATTTTCGGCGACGAGCCCGCGCTCCACAAGCGGGTCACGGTGAACGGGTCGAAGCACATGGTCGTCGGCATCCTCGAGGAGCGCGGCATGGCCATGGGCATAGACCTGGGCGACCTGTGCATCATCCCGCTGCCCAGCGCGCAGGAGATCTTCAACCGCAAGGAGCTCTTCGAGATCCTCGTCGGCACGACGAACCAGGAGGAGATCCCCCGCGTCGAGAAGGAGCTGCACAAGCTCATGATGGAGGCCTTCGACAACAACGAGGACTTCACCGTCACCGACCAGGAGGGCATGCTCGACACCTTCAAGCGCATCTTCGACATGCTGCGCCTGCTCCTCGTCGGCATCGCCTCCATCTCCCTGCTCGTCGGCGGCATCGGCATCATGAACATCATGCTCGTGTCCGTGCGCGAGCGCACCCGCGAGGTCGGCGTCCGCATGGCCATCGGCGCGCGCCGCTTCGACATCGCCCTCCAGTTCCTCATCGAGTCCGTCACCCTCAGCGTCATGGGCGGCCTCATCGGCATCGGCCTGGGCGCCCTGGGCTCCTTCGTCATCCGCACCCTCTACCCCACGCTCCCCATCGGGCTCTCCCTCTGGTCCACCGCCCTCTCCTTCTCCTTCAGCCTCGCCGTCGGCGTCTTCTTCGGCGTCTACCCCGCCGTCAAGGCCGCCGGCGTGGACCCCGTCGAGGCCCTGCGCTACGAGTAGGGGGGGGCCGGAAAGGAAAGGAACAGGCACATGGCTCGCACCCTCCTCCTGATGGCCGCCGGAATCCTCCTGGCGGCGGGCGCCTCCGGCCAAACGGAGCCCTTCAAGACCGCCGTGGCCCCCGTCGGGCCCGACAACCCCCGCAACAGCGAGGCGGCCATTATCCCGCTGAGGGACGGGTCGCTGCTGCTGGGCTGGACGGAGTTCTACGCGGGCAACGGCGCGGACCACGGCCCGGCGCGCATCCCCGGGCTGGTCTCGCGCGACGGCGGCCGCACCTGGGGCGAACGCCGCGTGCTGGTGGAGAACGACGGCGGGTGCAATGTGATGGAGGTGAACTTCCTGCGGCTGAAGGACGGGCTCATCGCGCTGTTTTACTGCCAGAAGAACAGCGAGGACAAGGACTGCCGCGTCATGATGCGGACCAGCGCCGACGAGGGAAAGACCTTCGGCAGCCCGAAGCAGCTCAGCCCCGCGGGCAAGTACACCGGCCTGACCAACGGACGGGCCATCCGCCTGAAGACGGGCCGGATCCTCCTGGAGGCCTGGGAGAACAACGACAGTTACTCCTGCCTGTCCGACGACGACGGGGAGACCTGGCGCGACTCGGCGCGCGTGAAGCCCGCCGACGGCGGCTGCTGGGAGCCCGCCTGCGTTGAGCTGAAGGACGGCCGGGTCATGATGCTGATGCGGACCACCCTGGGCGGCCAGTACCGCAGCCTCTCCGCCGACGGCGGCGAAACCTGGTCCGTCCCCGAGCCGACGGCGCTCAAGGGCTCCGGCTCCCCCGTGTCCATCTCCCGCATGCCGGACGGCGGCACGCTGCTGGCGGTGTGGAACCACGACCCGGCGACGGGCAAACGGAACCCCCTCACCGCCGCCGTCTCCCGCGACGAGGGCGAGACCTGGACCAATCTCCGCAACATCGAGGAGGGTGCCGGCGACTCCTGGGCCTACCCCGCCGTCACCTGGCTGGACGGCCGCGCCCTGCTCACGTACTTCAGCTACACCGGCGGCCACACGCTGTGGCTGCGGTCCATCCCCGCCGCCTGGTTCCTGGAATGACGCGCGGCCGAGGGGCATCCCGGAGGGACACGCGATGAAACGACTGGCCTCGCCGCCCGCGGAGCGGGCGCAGCGCCTGGCCCACTGCCCGCTGTTTGCGGACCTCGACCCCGCCGACCTGGCGTCGGTGGCGGCCTTCGCCGAGACCCGGCAGTATGACCAGGGGGAGATCCTCTTCCACGCGAAGGCCCCCGCCGAGGGGTTTCATGTGGTGGCGGACGGGCTGGTGAAGGTGTTCCGCACGGGGGCGGAGGGCCGTGAGCAGGTGCTGCACCTTTTCGGCCGGGGCGAGCCCGCCGGCGAGGTGGCGGTGTTCCACGGCGGCGTCTACCCGGCGACCGCGCAGGCCATGACCGCCGCGCGCACGCTCTACCTGGCCCGGACCGATTTCCTGGACG
>JAKLIU010000359.1 GCA_022709445.1 Spirochaetota bacterium
CTACTGGCCCATGCTCTACATGACCAACAAGGGCGTGGTGGCCAATCCCGAGCTCCTGGAGCCGGGCATGGTCCTCAAGATCTACGAACTGCCCTTCGATCCCAAGGCTCCCGGGGCCCTCTCAGTGACGGTGATCGTGGAGACCTACCTCCAGACCTACGCCGACTATGTCAAGCTCGGGGCTTCCTGGGTCGACCAGCGCCGCTGGGTGCTCCTGCAGGCCGCGACCTTCGACAAGGACTTCTTCGCCAAGAACGAGGCCCGCATCGACGCGGCCGACCTGGCCTGGTACAAGGCCCGCTGAGTCCGGCTTCCTTCGTGCAACGAAACGGCACCGGTTCCCGAGGGAACCGGTGCCGTTTTTTCGTCGCCGGGCGGGCCGGCGGATCAGGGTGCGATCAGGTCCGGCACCGGAACGCTGCCCGACAGTTCCAACCCGAAGGCCCAGTAGCCGTCCCCGCCCCGCGGGAAGGTCTGCGTGCCGAACGCCCGCGCGGACAGGACGGCATCCCGCCTGGTCCACTCGACGCGGGCGTCCGCCTGCACGATGGGGTAGGCCGATCCGGCGTCCGCGTACAGCCCGCCGGCCAGCCTGGCCGACAGGCCCAGCACGTTGCCGCGCGACAGTCCCAGCCAGGTCATCCAGGCGGCCGCTCCCCGCACGTTGAGCACCCGGTCGGGCGCGTAGTACAGCCAGGGTTCAGGACGGAACGCGTGCTCGAAGCTGGCTTCCGCGGAGAGCATCAGGTTGGTCCAGGGCGCGTCGTCCAGGTGCAGGCCGAAGGCGATCTCCTGCAGGGCCGTGGCCACCCCGCGCAGGTCCGCGAAGTCGCGGTCCACCAGGATGCCGTCCATGCGCGCGTAGGTCCTGGCGTACGAGAAGTCCATGAAGGGCAGGGTGAGCGAGCCCTCGGCGGAGCCCCGGTACATGAGCGGCCTGCCCGGGATGAGCGACTCCTCCATGAGCCTGGCGCCCAGGTCCAGCTGGGCCGAGACGCCGCGACTGCCGAACCTGGTGCGCAGGGCCGCCCGGGGCCACGGGTCGTAGCCTCCGAACGCGGACAGGATGTCCCCCGCGTCGGCCGCGTAGCCGGGGCTGGCCCGCCGGTCGAAGACGGTGGCGCCCAGTTCCAGCTCAACGCCCAGGCCGCCGCCCGGGGGCGACCAGAGCAGCGCCATCGAGGCGTCCCTCAGGGATTGGGTCGAGGGCGTTTCCGTCACGGGCGTCGTGCCTCCCATGCCGTCGTCCACCAGGAAGGTCGCGTCCACGTAGCGCTTGATCTCGCGGGAGACCAGGCCCGCCCGCAGGTCCAGCGAGCTGGACAGGCCCATGGACCAGGCGGCCGATGCCTCCGCGCTGGCCAGGGTGGAATCCACGTAGCCCAGCCCGCCCAGCCTGAGCCTGTCCGCATGGGCGCGGGCCAGTGCGTTGTGGAAGCCCTGGACGTTGGCGTAGGACGGGTCGTAGCCGTAGACCACCCGGTAGAGCTCCATGGCCTCCATCCAGTCGCCCGAACGCTGCCGCAGGTTGGCCAGCTCGAAGATGGCCGCGGTGTCCGCCGGGTCGTTCCCGACGGCGTTGCGGAACTGCTCGGCGGCCCGATCTTCCCGGCCGTCGGCCAGGTAGAAGGAGCCCAGCTCGCGCCGCATGGCCACCGTCTCCCGTTCCACTTCCCTGAGCGCCCGCTCGTCGCGGGACCCGCGCAGGGCGGCGGCCCGTCCGGCCAGATCGGCCACCGAGCCGAGGATGGAGGGGACGCGGGCGGCCAGGGAATCCAGGAGCCCGAGCGCGCCGGCGGAGCCGCCGGTCTCCGGAGCCTCGGCGGCTGCGGTAGCGGGATCGCCCGGGACCAGGGCGGCGGCCAGGGCGACGAAAAGAGCGAATCGAATGTGCTTCATCATACCACCTCGCTTGCGGCGAACAAAAGCGCTGCCATCCGGCGGCGCGGGGACATCGGATCGTCAACTGGGGTGATATGCACTCGTATCTGACAGTGAATATATCATTCTACGAAAAGATAATCAAGAGGTTTCGACAATTTTTGCAATTCGACGTTTTTGTCGTGCTAACTGGCGAGATTCCGGTTTCCCTCGTACAGGGTGGCCCCCGACCCGAGGATCAGGCCGCACTGGGCCGCGAAGGGGTCCTTGGACAGGCGTCGCTCGAACTCCGCCTTGAGCGGCGCAAGCCGGTCGCGGCCCATGGGTATGGCGGCCGCCAGCGCGAGGGTTTCCCGGGGCAGGGCGTCGGGCGAAGCGCGGCGGGAGAGGGACTCGGCCAGGGAAAACAGGAGGACCAGCTGCTTGTAGCGCGAGCTGACCTGGG
>JAKLIU010000036.1 GCA_022709445.1 Spirochaetota bacterium
CGGTCGTGGCCCTGGCCCGCGGGAGGTTCCGTCCGTCGCGGCTGCGGGAGGCGGCCCCCGCCGGACCGGCCGTTTGACCGCCGCCTTCCCGGGCATTACCTTTGTTGCCATGTCGTCATGACCGAGCCAGGAGGGTCCAATGTCCGTCGAGAAGAAGAAGCCCGTTCCGAGTGATATAGAGATAGCGCAGGCCGCGGTCATAAAGCCGATAGTCCAGGTGGCGGAGGATTACGGCATCTGCGACGAGTGCATCGACCACTTCGGCAAGTACAAGGCCAAGGTGCGCCTGGAGTTCCTCAAGCAGAACGCCGGGCTTCCCAAGCGGGCCAAGTACATCGACGTGACGGCCATCACCCCGACGCCGCTGGGCGAGGGCAAGACGACCACCACCGTGGGCCTGACCCAGGGCCTGGGGCGCATCGGCAAGAAGGCCATAGCGGCCATCCGCCAGCCGTCCATGGGCCCGACCTTCGGCATCAAGGGCGGCGCGGCCGGCGGCGGCTACAGCCAGATCGTCCCCATGGAAGACTTCAACCTGCACCTGACCGGCGACATCCACGCCGTCGCGGCCGCGCACAACCTCTGCGCCACGGCCCTGGACGCGCGCATGTACCACGAGAGCCGCTGGTCGGACGAATTCTTCAAGAAGCAGGGACTGACCAAGCTCAACATAGACAAGTACCAGGTGCTCTGGCGCCGCGTCATGGACATGAACGACCGGCCGCTCCGGGACATCGTGCTGGGCATCGGCGGGATCGACAACGGGCCGCTCCGCCAGAGCGGGTTCGATATCGCGGTCGCGAGCGAGGTGATGGCCATCCTGGCCCTGTCCAAGGACCTGCGCGACCTGCGCGAGCGCATCGGCCGCATCGTCATAGCCATAGACAAGAACGGCAAGGCGGTGACCACCGAGGACCTGGGCGTCGCCGGGGCCATGACCATCCTGCTCAAGGACGCCATCAAGCCGAACATCCTGCAGACCCTGGAGGAGCAGCTGGCCTTCGTGCACGCCGGCCCCTTCGCCAACATCGCGCACGGCAACTCGTCGGTGATCGCCGACCTGATCGCCGTCAAGGTGGGCGATTACGTGGTGACCGAGAGCGGCTTCGGCGCGGACATGGGCTTCGAGAAATTCGTGGACATCAAGTGCCGGACCAGCGGCATCTTTCCGGACGCCGCGGTGGTGGTGGCCACGGTGCGCGCCCTCAAGATGCACGGCGGCGGCCCCAAGGTCACCCCGGGCAAGGCCCTGGGCAGGGAGTACACCGAGGAGAACGTGGAGCTGGTGAAGAAGGGCGTCGCCAACCTGGTGGCGCACCTGAACATAGTGCGCAAGTTCGGCGTGCCGGCCGTGGTGGCCATCAACGCCTTCCCGACCGACACCCAGGCCGAGTGGGACGCCATCAAGGATGCCGCCATCAAGGCCGGCGCGGTGGACGCCGTGGTCACCAAGAACTGGGCGGACGGGGGCGACGGGGCCGTCGAGCTGGCCAAGGCGGTGGTGAAGGCCGCCGAGATGCCGTCCGATGTGCGGCCCTTCTACCCGCTGGACCTTTCAATAAAGGAAAAGATCGAGCGGATCGCGCGGGAGGTATACGGCGCCGACCACGTCGCCTACTCGGCGGAGGCCGACAAGGCCATCGACAAGTTCAGCGAGCTGGGCTACGACCGCCTGCCCATCTGCATGGCCAAGACCCAGTACTCCCTGTCGCACGACCCGCTGCTCAAGGGAGCGCCGAAAGGTTTCATTTTCCCGGTCAACGACGTGCGCATCGCCGCCGGCGCGGGCTTCGTGTACCCGCTCTCCGGCGAGATCAACACCATGCCCGGGCTTTCCAGCAAGCCGGGTTACCACGGCATGGACATAGACCCGGACACCGGCAGGATCACCGGCCTGTCGTGAGCCCGTTTTCCGGTCGCGGCGTCGTGCTGGCCGCGGGAGTGGCCCTGCAGGCGAGCCTGGGTTCGGTCTACGCGTGGAGCTACTTCCAGAAGCCCCTCATGGAGGCGTACGGCTGGTCCAATGCCAGCACGCTCTGGATCTTCAGCCTGGCCATCTGTTTCCTGGGCCTGTCGGCCGCCTGGGCGGGGACCGTCCTGCCAAGGCTGGGCCCGAGGAAGCTGGCCGTAGCCGGGGCCCTGCTCTATGGGGCCGGCTGGGCGCTCGGATCCCTGGCCATGCGGCTTCACAGCCTGCCGCTCTTCTACCTCGGTTTCGGGCTGTTCGGCGGAGTCGGCTTGGGACTGGGCTATGTGACGCCGGTGGCCACGGTCTCGCGGTGGTTCCCTGAACGGAAGGGCCTGGCAACGGGAGCCGTGGTCATGGGGTTCGGGCTGGGGGCCTTGTTCATGTCCAAGGTCCTGGCCCCGTCCCTCCTCGGGCTGACCGGAGGCAGCCTTCCGGATACCTTCCTGTACTCGGGGCTGGTCCTGGGCTCCATCGCGCTGGCGGCCGCGACCCTGATGAGGATTCCCCCGGGCGCGGCGGCCGGCTCCGTCCCGACGCCCCTCGCGCTTCGGTCGCCGGTCGACGGCAGGTTCGCGGTCCTGTGGTTCATGTTCTTCGCGAACATCACGGCGGGCATCATGTTCATCGGCCTGCAGTCCCCCATGCTCCAGGACCTGCTGCTGCGCGGCGGGAGCACCCTGGACGCCGTCGCGCTGGCCGCGGCGGGGGCGAGCCTGGTGGGGGCCAGCTCGCTGTTCAACGGCCTGGGGCGCATCCTCTGGGGCGCGGTGTCCGACCGCCTGGGGCGCATCGTGACCTTCAGGGTGATCCTGGGCACGCTGGCACTTGCCTTGGTCGCACTGGTGTTCGTCCGGTCGCCGCTCCTGTTCTCCGCCCTGGTGTGCTACGCGCTCCTCTGCTACGGCGGCGGCTTCGGGACCATGCCATCCACCATCGGGGAGATTTTCGGGCAGGAACGAATGGCTGCCGGCTACGGCGCCATGCTGACGGCCTGGTCCGCCGGCGGGATAGCCGGGCCCCAGCTGGCGGCCGCCTTCAAGGACCGCGGCCTGCCGCCGGGCTGGACCTTCGCGGCCGCCATCGCCCTCCTGGCCCTGGGGATGGCCTCGTCCTTTTTGGTGCCCTGGAAACGGCCGGCCTGAAACCCCGGAGGCGATGGACCCGTCCGTGACGCGGTCTTCCGTCGCCGGACCGGCCGGGCCGATCAGGCCAGCAGGTGCTCGATGAGTATCTTGAGGCCGATGCCGATCAGCACCACCCCGCCCAGCACCTCGGCCCCCCGCTCGAAGCGCGCGCCCAGGCGCTTGCCGAATTCGCAGCCCAGCAGGCAGAGGACGAAGGTGATCGAGCCGATGATGCCGGAGGCCAGCCAGATCGGCGCGCCCAACAGGCTGTAGCTGACGCCCACGGCCAGCGCGTCGATGCTGGTGGCGATGGCGAGCACCAGCAGCACCCTGGGGTCCAGCACGTTCTTCTTCCTGAGTTCCTCTTCCGTGCAGCTCGCCTCGTCCTTCACCTGCAGGGATTCCAGCAGCATCTTCCCGCCCACGAAGGCAAGGAGACCGAAGGCCACCCAGTGGTCCCAAGCCTCGATCGCGCCGGAGAAGGCCGAGCCGGCGGCGAAGCCGGCCAGCGGCATGAGGAACTGGAAGAGGCCGAAGGCGAAGGCGGTGCGTACGGCGTAGCGGAAGGTCAGGCCGGCGATGCAGACGCCGCTCGAGACCGAGACGGCGAACGCGTCCATGGAGAGTGCGAAACCCGCAAGCACGTAGGTCAGCATGGATGGTTCCTTGTCGGGGGATTCAGCAGGGTCCTGACAGACCCGATGCCTGTCAGGACGAGCGGGCGAGCAGTTTTTCCACGACCAGCCGGAGCTCGTCGCGGGGCGCTCCGGCCGGCAGCCTGCACAGCTCGGCGAGCGCACGCTCCGTGTAGCGCGCCGCGTGCGAACGGGCCGTCTCCAGGGCGCCCGATGCCCGCACCTCGGTCAGCACCGCCGCGACGGCCGCGTCGGACATGGACTGGCCGGACAGGTGCGGTTCGATGGCGGCGGGGCGCGAGCGCAGCGCCAGGATCAGGGGCAGGGTGCACAGGCCCTCTCGCAGGTCCTTGCCCACCGGCTTGCGCATCTCGCCTTCCGTGGCCTGGAAGTCCAGCACGTCGTCCATGACCTGGAAGGCCATGCCCACATCATAGCCGACGCGGGTCAGGATGGAGACGACGCGGGCAGGCGCCTTGGCTTCCTGGGCGCCCGCCCTGAGGGCCAGGCTGAACAGCGCGGCGGTCTTGCCGGCGATCTTGCGCAGGTAGTTGCGGACGCTCCGGGGCCAGAGGAAATTTTCCAGGTCCTGGTGGATCTCCTCGGAGCAGATCGAGCCGACCAGGCGTGCGAGCAGGCGGGCGTTCTCCGGGTTGGAGCTTTCGGCCGCCAGCCTGAAGCAGCGGGAGAAGAGCCAGTCGCCGGCGAGCACGGCGTCCTTGACGCCGAACCGGGCGTGCACCGCCGGCACGCCGCGCCTCGTATCCGCGTTGTCTATGATGTCGTCGTGGATGAGGGTGGCCACGTGCAGGAGCTCCACGGCTGCCGCCAGGGGCACCAGGCCCGCGCGGTGCTTCCCGAAGTCCCCGGCCAGCAGCAGGAACGCGGGCCTGAGCATCTTGCCGTTGGCGTCGACCAGGTCCCGGACCGCGCCGGCCAGGGGGAAACGGTCCTCGAGCAGCACGTCGCCCATGGCGGCGCGCACCTTCCCGAGGCGCGATGACAATGCCGGTTGGTCTGCCCAGAAATCGCTCATGGTAGGTGTCGACCCGGTTCATGCAGAAGGCGGAGCCTTGCGGCCCCGCCTTCGTCGTTCGCTTGCCGGTTCGCGCTCAGTCCTTCTGTTACTTGGTCGGATCGTCGGCGTACAGGTGGCTCCTGCGCGCGAACTTGGTGCCGTTCCACCACTTCTTGAAGAAGGGGACGCTCCAGTAGTCCATGCCGAAGGCGCGCCCGGCGCCGCCCATCATCAGGATGGCCGCGAAGACGAACCAGAGCTGGTCCCAGGCGAACATGCCGGACATGGTGAAAATGACGCACATGGCGATGCTGGCCACCGCGGCGAACCAGGTGAAGAAGCCGCCGAAGAGCGCCAGTCCTATGCCTATCTCCATCACCACGATCATGAGCTGGAAGAGCTCGAAGGGCAGGTAGCGGAACATGCCGTCCATGAAGGTGGTGCGGAACCAGGTGGCGATGCCGCCGTTGGGGTCGAAGATCGGCTTGGCCAGGTCCCAGACCTTGGCGAAGACCGGGGCGGCCGCGTCGGCGGCGCCTTCGGCAACGGCTTCCACGGCGCCGGATGCGGCGGTGACGGCCTCGGCGACGGGCTCGGCCCATTCGCCGGAGGCGGCGGTGACGGCCTCGGCGTTCTCCTGGGCCTTGGCCAGGGTGGCCTGCACGATCGGGTTGCCCAGCTTGTCGGTGGCGGAGAACATCCAGGTGCTCTTGGAGCCGGCGGACCAGGCCAGCCAGCCCTCGCCGATCTTGTTGATGCCCTCGAAGAGCCACATCAGGCCCAGCCACATGCGCAGCAGGAGGGGCCAGTAGCCGCGGACCTTCCAGGACAGGAAGCCGCCCACGATGGAGCGCCTCTTCATGTCCAGGAACTCGTGCTTGAAGTATTCCCAGACCTGGTTGATGCCGGCGATGTTGAACAGGTAGTACATGTTGATCATGTGCTTCATCGCCATGGCCATGAAGCCGCGGGTCTTCATGCCGCCGGCGTTGGCGACGCCGAAGCGCCCGCCGATGGATACCATGAAGCCGTGGAAGTTGGACTTGAAGCTGTGGCGGTGCGCGTCGCCCTCGATGTCCGCGATGATGTTCTTCGCGGCCACTTCGGCGGTCTGGTGCGCGCCTTCCACGATCTGCGGGACGGGCTTGCCGTTCTCGAGGAAGAAGGAGTTGTCGCCGACCACGTAGGCGTACGGGTAGTCGGGGCTCTTCATCTCGGCGTCGACCTGGAGCCGTCCCCGGCCGCGCTCGCCCTTGGTCAGCTCGAGGCCGGCCGCGAAGCTGGAGCCCTTGACGCCGCAGGTCCAGATGAAGGTGTCCGTCTCCACGACGGAGCCGTCCTTGAGCAGGACCTTCCCCGGCTCGGCGCCGGTGATGGATGCGTTCAGGAGGACTTCGCAGCCCATCTTGTACAGGTACTTCTCGGCGCGCACGCGCAGGGGCTCCTCCAGGATGGGGAGGATGGAGGGGAGCGCCTCGATGTTGACGACCCGGGTCTCCTCGCGCTTGATGTGGTGCTTGACGCACATCTCGTCGCGGTACTCCAGCAGCTCGCCGATCAGCTCGATGCCGGTGAAGCCTGCCCCGGCCACCACGAAGGTGAGCATGCGGCGGCGCTTGGCCTCGTCGGTCTCCTCGGCGGCCCTGAGGAAGATGTCCTCCAGGTGGTGCCTGACCTCCATGGCGTCGTCGAAGGACCACATGGTGAAGCAGTTTTCCTTGACGCCGGGTATGTTGAAGAACTCGGGCTCGCCGCCGGCGCCGATGACGATGTAGTCAAAGGCGTAGTCGCGGGCCTTGCCCGTGGCCTTCTTTGCCTTGAAGTCGACGGAAGTGATCTCGTCCACCAGGCAGTCGATCTTCCTGGCCCCGAATATCTTCTTGAAGCTGACCTGGATGGATTCGGGTTCGGTGCGCCAGCCGGCGACCTCGTGGAGCTCGGTCATGAGCGTGTGGAAGGGGCGCTTGTCGACGAGCGTGACCTGCACGTTCGGGTCCTTGCGGAATCGCTTCTCGAGGATCTTGCCCGCCCAGACGCCGCCGTAGCCGCCGCCGAGGATCAGGATTTTCTTGGGATCGGCCATACGTACTCCTTGCGCCGAACTACGGCCATGCCGGCGGCGTCCGGGACATCGACGCTCGATGCCTGTCGCCTGCCGTGCGAGTAGCCGGGTATTGGATTGTGAACAGGATGATTCTGCCCTTTACGGCAGCTTTCGTCAAGAGATCTATTTATATATATGGTTATATATTATATAAGCCTTTCCCGGGCGGACGGGGGCCACTGGAAACCCGCCTCCCCGCCCGTTACCATGGAAGGGGAACCCATCCCCGAGGAGATCGCATGAACCTGAGCTGGATCGAGCTGTTCGGCACCGCCGCTTCCGTCATGGTGGCCGTGTCGCTGACCATGAAGAACATCAAGCGGTTGCGCATCCTCAACGCGGTGGGTGCGCTCGCGTTCGCGGCCTACGGCCTCCTGATCGGTTCCCTGCCCGTCTGGGTGCTCAACGGGTTCATCGTGATCATCGACTGCTGGTACCTGTGGCGCATGCGCGCGACCCGGGACCGTTTCGACGTCATCGAGAGCGACCCCTTCGCCTCCCACTACATGCAGTTCTTCCTTGCGCACCACTGGACGGACATCATGCGCTACCAGCCCGAGTTCAAGCTGGAACCCGGCAAGGGCTGGCTGGCCGAGTTCATCCTCCGCGAGCTGAATCCGGTATCCATCATCGTGTACCGGCACCTGGACGGGAAGACCATAGAAATCGGCCTGGACTACGCCGTGCCCAGCTACCGGGATTTCAGGAGCGCCGAGTTCTATTTCAGCAAGGCGGCGGAGCGCATAGCCGCCGGGCAGTCGGTGGAGTTCGTGCAGCGCACGGCGGTGCCCGAGCACCAGCGCTACCTGGAGCGCCTCGGCTTCGTCAGGGGGACGACCGACGCCGCGGGGATCACGGAATTCCGGAAGTCCCTGGTCGGAGCGTGAGCCGGCCGCAAACTTCACAACCTCCGGTCGGTCGTGTATACTATTCTCGACGGTAATGAACCGTGCACGGCGGTGGACCGCGCAGCGGACGACACGCCGTTTCCCGGCGCCAGGATGGCGCTTCAGTTCCGGGCGCCTGGTTCGCCCTTGGCATCTTCAGCTTCAGCGAGCATCAATGATGGAAAAAGAAACGATTTCCCTGGACGGCCGCATCAACGCGGTCATGGCCGAATCCGGCGCTGGCAAGCTTGCCGGCCATGCGGCCGCTCTTGCCGACCTGCTGACGAGCGACGGCCGGAGCGTGTTCGCCCGCGCCAGGCTGGGCTCCGGGCTCGAGGCCACGGTGCTGGCGGCGGCCGCCGCGTGGCTGGCCGCGGAGCCCGGGCGCAAGGCCCTGGTGCTGGTCCCCGGCGAGAAAGACGTGGCCCCGGCCAATGACCTGATGTCCCGCTTCGCCGAGCGCATGGGCTTCTCCTGCGCGGGCGTGGCCCGGGAGCGAGATTCCGGCGATACGGTGGCCAGCGTGGCCGTGGGCGCCCTGTCCACCATCCTGCAGCGCGCCGACGAAGGCACGCTGGACCTGTCCGGCTACGGCCTGCTGGTGGCGCACGACCTGGACGCCCTGCAGCGGGAAGGGACCCTGGGCAACCTGGCTTCCCGGCCGGGGGCCGGGCGCATCGCCCTCTTGGCCTCGCCGGGGACCGGCGACGCGGATGCTGCGGCCGCCGCCGCCCGTGCGCTCTGCGACGATCCCGCCGAGCTATTCATCGAGGAAGCCGGGGAGCGGGCCAAGGCCCTTCCGAGCGCGACCTGGTATGTTTCCGCCGACGACAAGGTCCGGCTTGCCCTGGGCGAACTGGCCCGCGATCCCGCCAGGCCGGTGGCCGTGTTCTGCAACCTCAGGGCAGGCGCGGAGGAAACCGCGGGCAGGCTGAAGGCCAACGGCCTGTCCGTGGACTACATCCTGGGCAACCTGCCGCGCAAGGCGGCCATACTCCAGTCGGTGCTCGAGGGCCGGATCGAGGTCCTGGTGCTCACCGACGAGGGCGCCGACGGGCTGGATGGTTCCTGGGCCAAACGCCTGTACAACTGGGATCTGCCCCTGGAGGGCGAGCCCTACGTGAAGCGCCTGTCCGTGCTGGACCCGGCCGCCGAGGGCGCCCGCGTGGTCAATTTCGCTTGCGATCGCTACGCGATGGGCCTGCCGGCCATCGGGCGGCACCTGGGCTCCGCCCTGGAAGCCGTTCAGGCCGATCCCGCCCTGTTCGCGGCCGAAGACCGCAGCGCCGGCATGGATTTTTCCCGGCGTGGAGACCGTTCCGGGGACCGCCCCGCGCAGCGGAATGGCCCCGGGAGGGCCGACGGGCGACGCGGCGACGGCCAGCCCGGGAACGGCGGGCGCGGCGGCCGCGAACCCGCCCGCGAGGCCGCAGATGAACGCCGCAACGGACCGGAAGGCCGGCGCGACGGACGCGGACAGCGCCGGAGGGGAGAACCCGAGTCGCGCCGCTACGACGGCGGCCGCTACGACGGACGGAACGCCAAGTCCATCATGGCCGACATAGCCGCCCTCACCGGCGGCAGGACGGACAAGCTCTCAGGTGCCGGTCCCGCGACTCCCGCCGAGGGCGGCCGGCAGCCCCGGGCGGGCGACGGTGCGGCCAGGGAAGGGAATGGCGGCGGGAAGCCGGGCAAGCGGCAGGGACGGCGGGGCGGCAGGCGCGGCGGGCAGGAGCGCCAGCCGGAGGCCAGGCCAGCCCAGGAAGCCAGGGGAGAGCGCAGGCCCCGCGGTGACGGCGCCGCCGGCAACCAGGGCCAGCGACCCGGAAGGCATCAGGGCGATCCCTACGCGGTATCAATGGAAGAACGGATGCGGCTCTATCGCGAACGCTACGGGGCCGGCGTGTCCGGGAAGCCCTCCGGCGAAGGCAAGGGGCGCACGGGCCGGCGCCGCGGAGGCTCGGGCCGCTCGGGCCAAGCAGGAAAACCGGAAGGTGCCCGGAACGGCGGTTCCGAGCCCGCGGCTGGCCCGTCCCGCGAGCGGACTTCCCGTCCCCCGCGGCAGGATCGCCCGGCGAGGACCGGGGGCACAGCCGAAGCGCGGGTCGACCAGGACGCGGGGAAGCGTCCCGAAGGGATCCTGGGCGCCATCAGGGGACTGTTCGGCAAGAAGAAGGGTGACTGACGGCCTGTCGCGGGAGTGAACCCTCGCTCGCAAACCGGGACGCCAGGGACTATCGAGTGTAAAAGCACGCGTTTCTTCCCCGTTTGGTACCATTGAATACACCGGGGCTGGAGGTATAGTATAGACCAGCCCCGGTGCAGGCGTTCCGCCTGGTCCCGGAAATCCCCGACACCCGGAACTCCGAACGTCGGTCCCTGCGAGGTTTCCCTCTATGTTGTCCCTTGGCATCAATATCGGCTCATCGAGCTTGAAGCTCGTACTGACTGAAGGCGACTCGGTCGTCTGGTCCGCCACCACGCCCCACGAAGGCGATTTCCACGCGGCCGTCCGCAAGCTCATGTCCGAGCGGGACATCCCGGCCGGCACCAGGGTCCTGGTCACCGGCAACGAGGGCCGTTACCTGTTCAACGTCGCGGGCACCCTGGAACCGCTCTGCGTGGAAGCGGCGCTCAAGGCTTCCGGCATCAAGGCCGACGCGGTGGCGAGCATGGGCGGCGAGGACCTGGTCGTCTACTCGCTGGACGAGTCCGGCAAGATCGTGAACAACTTCTCCGGCAACAAGTGCGCGTCCGGCACCGGCGAATTCCTCAAGCAGCAGCTCGGGCGCATGGACATGACCCTGGCGGACATCGAGAAGGTGCCGGAGAGCGCCCGCGTGCTCTCGCTGAGCACCCGCTGCTCGGTGTTCATGAAGAGCGACTGCACCCACCGCCTGAACAAGCGCGAGGCGACCAAGGACGACATCGTCCTGTCCCTGTCGGACGTGATGGCCGGCAAGGTGGTGGACTTCCTGAAGCGCGCCAAGGTCACCTCGGGCAGGGTGGTCCTCACCGGCGGCGTCACCCTCAACCGGCACATCGTGCGCTTCATCCGCGACAAGGCCCCGGATATCGAGTTCGTGGTGCCGCCCACAGCGGCGGTCTTCGAGGCCTACGGGGCCGCCGTCCTCGCCGCGGGCGCCGGTTCCGAGCTCCCGCCCCCGGCGGATCTCCTCAAGCCGAACGTGGTCCGCTTCGACACCCTGCCCGACCTCAAGAAGTGGAAGGACAAGGTCCGGCTCTTCGAGTCCGCCGAGGGCAAGGTGGTCGCCGGGCGCAGGTACATCCTGGGCGTCGACGGAGGCTCCACCACCACCAAGGCCTGCCTCCTGGACGCCGAGACCGACGAGGTGGTGGCCAGCCACTACGGCCGCACCCACGGCGACCCGGTCAAGGCGCTCAAGGAGTGCCTGGCCGTGCTGCGCGACAAGATAGCCGCGGACACGAACGGCGGCTCCATCGAGATAGAGCTGGCGGCTACTACGGGCAGCTCCCGCGAGATCCTGGGCGTGTTCCT
>JAKLIU010000360.1 GCA_022709445.1 Spirochaetota bacterium
GCGAACTGGCCACGCTCCTGGGTGAAATCTTCACGCCCTCGGGACTGAGCGGCCGAGCGTCGGAGTCCGCTGGATTCTACGGCAGGGAATCCCTGCCGCGGCCCGTGCCCTCGCCGCGCCAGAAGCTGGTCATCTTCACGGAGCACCGGGATACGCTGAATTATCTGCACGCCAAAATCAGCACCTTACTTGGAAGGCCCCAGTCCGTCGTCATCATCCACGGCGGCATCGGCCGTGAAGAGCGGCGCAAGTCCCAGGAAAGCTTCCTGCACGATCCCGAGGTACAGGTGCTGCTGGCCACGGACGCCGCGGGCGAAGGCATCAACCTGCAGCGCGCCCATCTCATGGTGAATTATGACCTGCCCTGGAACCCGAACCGCATCGAACAGCGCTTCGGCCGCATCCACCGCATCGGCCAGACCGAGGTCTGCCACCTGTGGAACCTGGTCGCCGATGAAACCCGCGAAGGCGATGTCTACCGCCGCCTCCTGGACAAACTGGAGGAGGCCCGGACCGCCCTCGGCGGCCAGGTCTTCGACGTGCTCGGCAAACTCCAGTTCGAAGGCAAGCCGCTGCGCGACCTGCTCATCGCGGCCATCCGCTACGGCGACCAGCCCGAAGTGCGGGCCCGCCTGGAAAAGGCCATCGAAAACGGCGTGGACCGGCCGCACCTGCAGGAACTGCTCGAAGACCGCGCCCTCGCCCGGGATACCATGGACGCGGGCCGCGTCTTCCGGGTGCGCGAGGAGATGGAACGGGCCGAAGCCCGCCGCCTCCAGCCTCACTATATCGAGTCTTTTTTCCTGGAGGCCTTCCGCCGCCTGGGCGGCGCCACGCGGCAGCGGGAACCGCGCCGCTACGAGATTACCCATGTCCCCGCGCCGGTGCGCAACCGGGACCGCCAGATCGGCATGGGCGAACCCGTTCTCGCCCGCTACGAACGCGTCGCCTTTGAAAAAAACCTTATCGCGCCCCAGGGCCAGCCCATGGCCGCCTTCGTCTGTCCCGGACACCCCCTGCTGGATGCCGTGCTGGACCTGACCCTGGAACGCCACCGCGACCTCCTGAAGCGCGGCGCGGTACTTGTGGACGCACGGGACACCGGCACGGAGCCGCGGGTCCTGTTCTTCCTCGAACATGCCATTCAGGATGCCAGCGTGCTGCCTTCCGGCGACCGGCGCACCATTTCCCGGCGCATGCTGTATGTTGAAATGGACGCCCAGGCAAACACGCGGCACCTGCACTATGCCCCCTACCTGGATTATCGCCCCCTCGAAGAAGAAGAACCTGGCATCAAGGACCTGCTGGCCCAGCCCGAATGCGCCTGGATTACCCGCGCCCTGGAACAAAAAGCCCAGGGCTATGCCATCGCCGAGGTCGTGCCCGGCCACATCAAAGAAGTGCGTGACCGGCGGCTGGACTGGATTGCCAAAACCCGCGCCGCCGTCAAGGAACGGCTCACCAAGGAAATCGCCTACTGGGACCACCGCGCCGAACAGCTGAAACTCCAGGAGCAGGCCGGCAAGGCGGGCGCCCGGCTCAATTCCCAGGAAGCGCGCCGCCGTGCCGATGACCTGCAGGCCCGCCTCCAGAAACGGCTGGCCGAGCTGGACCGGGAAGCCCAGATTTCCGCGCTGCCGCCCGTGGTTCTCGGCGGCGTGGTGGTGGCGCCCCTCGGGCTGCTGGCCCGGATGCAGGGCAAGGCGCCGGACCTGGCGACCGAGGTGAAGCGGGCCGATACCCAGGCCGCCGCGGCCCGCGCCCGGGCCATTGTCATGGACATCGAAAAGAGCCTCGGCTACGAACCCGTGGACCGCGAATTCGAACGGCTCGGCTATGACATCGAAAGCCGCGTATCCGGCGAAGGACGCCTTCGGTTTATCGAGGTGAAAGGGCGCGTGACCGGCGCCGATACCGTCACGGTCACCAAAAACGAAATTCTCTACTCCCTGAACAAACCCGATGACTTCATTTTGGCTTTGGTGGAATTCCTGGATGAGGGTAACCATCGTGTCAAGTACCTGCGCCGTCCCTTCCAAAGGGAACCCGACTTCGGTGTGACGAGTGTGAACTACGACTTCGCGGAACTGCTGACGCGGGGGGAGGAACCGGGATGAACAATAACTGGGAGCGCCGGCATCTCTGCCGGCTGTATCACTATTACTGGGAGCGCCGGCATCTTTGCCGGCTCTATCGAAGCACTGGGCCATCTTGCTCGCTCCTGCCGGCAGGATGCCGGCGCTCCCAGGATCCATTCACATCTGTCTCAGCGCCGCCACCAGATCCCCCAGCCGCTGCGCCGGGAAGCTCAGCGCCTGCTTGCG
>JAKLIU010000361.1 GCA_022709445.1 Spirochaetota bacterium
CTCGGCGGCTTCCTTGGAGCATACCGTCACCACCACGTCGTAGGTCTTCCCGGCCGCCCGGAGGTCGAAGACGCTCTTGGTGGGGTTGGCGGAAATGTCGAGGCCCGCCTCGGCCATCGCGCGAACCACGTACGGGTTGAGCTTCCCCGGTTCCAGTCCGGCGCTCTCCGCCTGGAAGCGGCCGGCTCCGTCGCGCTTGAGGAAGGCCTCGGCCATCTGGCTGCGCGCGGAATTGTGGACGCAAAGAAACAGGACCTTGAGCATGTGGACTCCTTGTTCGCCCCGGTCGCGGGTCAGGCGCCCGTCGCCGCCGGAAAGCGTGACCTGGTCGCCCTGGCAATTTTCACCAGGCTCAGCATGACCGGCACCTCCACCAGCACGCCCACCACCGTCGCCAGGGCCGCGCCGGAAGCCAGCCCGAACAGGCTGATGGCCACGGCTACGGCCAGCTCGAAAAAGTTGGACGCGCCTATCATGCCCGCCGGCGCGGCCACCTCGTAGGGCACCTTCCATGCCTTGGCCCAGCCGTAGCCGAGGAAGAAGATGAAGTAGGTCTGGAGCACCAGCGGCACCGCGATGAGGACGATGGCCAGGGGATTCGCGAGGATGACGCGGCCCTGGAAGGCGAACAGGATGACCAGGGTCAGGAGCAGTCCCGCCTCGGTGATGCCGTCGAACTTCCTGATGAAGGTCCCCTCGAACCAGTCCTTGCCGCGGCGCTTGACGAGGCGCGAGCGCGTGATCGCCCCGAACCCGAGCGGGATGACCACGAACAGGGCTACGGACAGGAGCAGGGTGTCCCAGGGAACATGAACGTCGCTCACGCCCAGCAGGAAAGCCACGATGGGCGTGAAGGCGAACAGGATGACCAGGTCGTTGACGGCAACCTGCACCACCGTGTAGCCCGCGTCGCCGTCGGACAGGTAGGACCAGACAAAGACCATCGCGGTGCAGGGCGCCGCCCCGAGGAGCACGGCGCCTGCCAGGTACTCGGTGGACAGGTCGGTCGGTATCAGGGTCCTGAAGACCACCTTCAGGAAAAACCACGCGATGGCGTACATGGTGAACGGTTTGATGAGCCAGTTCACCGCCAGGGTGATGACCAGGCCCTTGGGCTTCTTGCCCGCGTTCCTGATGCTGGTGAAGTCCACCTTGAGCATCATGGGATAAATCATGAGCCAGATCAGCACGGCCACGGGAATGGACACCCTGGCGTACTCGAACCTGCCCAGGAACGCGGGAACGCCCGGCAGGAAGTGACCGATGGCCACGCCCAGGGCTATGCAGAGCGCCACCCATACGGAGAGGTACCTGGCGAAGAAACTGATGCCGCCGCTCGGCTTGTCGCTCATGGGGGACCTCCTGGATCGTTGACTCACTATCCGATAGCCGCTAGGATTATTGGCGTGATGGCCAAGCATGTCAAGTCATTGTTGGCAGTATTGTCAACAACCAGGAATTCCCTCCTCCCATGAACGACGCGGATCGCCGCCGCCTGGAACGCAGGGCCTCCCTCCTCAAGTCGCTGGCCCACCCCTCTCGTCTGCTCATCATCGAGCTGCTGGAGCAGGCGCCGCGCTGCGTGGGCGAACTGACCGAGGCGGTGGGGGCGGACATCACCACGGTATCGAAACACCTGGCCGTCATGAAACGCGCGGGACTCGTCACGGATGTCAAGAAAGGCACCTACAGCGAGTATTCGCTGGCGTGCGACTGTACCGGCCACTTCATAGACTGCCTGGAACAGGGCATGCACGCCGGCGCGGACGGTCAGGGCGCAGGGGCCGCGCCAGCCTGTCAGGCCAGGGCCCCGAAGGCCAGGCCAGCGAGCGTCGACAATCCAACCACCAGAGCCACGTAGGTCAGGGTCTTCTTCCAGCCCAGTTCTCCGGATATCACCAGCATCGACGGAAGCGACAGGCTCGGCCCCGCGAGCAGCAAGGCCAAGGCCGGCCCCTGCCCCATCCCCGCGCCCAGGAGTCCCTGGACTATGGGGATCTCCGTCAGCGTGGCGAAGTACATGAGTGCGCCGGAGAGCGATGCCACGAAGTTCGCGAAGAGCGAATTGCCGCCGAGGAGGCTGCCGATCCATGCGCTGGGTATGAGGCCGTCGTGGCCGGGCCTCCCGAGCAGGAAGCCGGAGACCAGGACGCCGCCGAACAGCAGGGGCAGGATCTGGAGCGAGAAGTCGCGCGTCGCCACGACCCACTCGATCCGTTCGTCTTCAGAAAACCACTTTATGAGGGTATAGATGAGAACCAACGCGAAAGCCCCGGTGATCCAGTACTTGGCCGCGTAGATCGCGTCCCAGGCCGCGCTGCC
>JAKLIU010000362.1 GCA_022709445.1 Spirochaetota bacterium
GTCGCCGGGCCGCAGGGTCACGGAAAAGAGGCGTGGCTCCAGCCGCGGGTCCAGGCCGACGGGCAGGTTGGCCTGGCCGCTCCTCAAGGGCAGGCAACGCCCGCCACGCAGGAGCGATACGTGGGAGTGGCCCATGTCGGCGATCACCGTCCGCTTTCTCGCGGAGTCATGGATGAGGAATACCCCGGTCAGGTACCGTTCCATATGGAAGGTTTCCACGATGGCGGAATTGAGGAGCTTGATGAGCTTCCTCATTCCCTGCCGGTAGTCGAAAGCCTTGAGGATGCCCCAGGCGAGAGTCACGATGATGGCGGCGGAGACTCCCTTGCCGGATACGTCGCAGAGAGTGGCGAAGACCCGGCCGTCCGGGAGGTTCCGGCAAAAATGGAAGTCCCCTCCGACACCCTGGGCCGGGGACGAGAACACCGACACGCGGCAAGCCGATTCGTCCGACAGGCCGGAGGATGCCTCCAGCCGTTCCTGCAGCCTGGCGGCGAGCTCTATGTCGTTGCGCGTCATCTCGGCCAGGAAGCGCGCGATATCCTCGCGCTCGACCAGGCCGGCGAAGCGCGCATCATGATCCTGCAAGGCAAGGAATGCCGCATCGGGACTCCGGGCGCCGACGCTCCCGGGATCCGGGGGCAGGTCGAACACGCTCACGTCGCGGTCGATGCAGGGCGTCCTGACCATCAGCTCGGAGACCAGGCTGCGTTTGAGGACGTCGCGCCCGAAAGGCTTGCCCAGCATGGCGAACAGCGCTGACCGCTCCACCATGCCCAGGTACCGGTCACCGCCGTCCAGGACGGCGACGACGCGTATTTCCGGCATGCGCTGCAGCGCATCCGCGAGGTCGGGAACCCTGCAGCCGGCGGTCACGTGCCAGCGGTGCCGGGCGAGCGCCTGCATCGAGGTGGGGGATTTGATCATGCCGGTGAGCTCGCGCAGTTCGGCGATATCGTCGCGGTATGTGTCCATTCCGGCAGTCTGGTCCCGCCGTGTTAAATCCCCGTTGGATTGCCGCTAGATGATCGCTAGATTCCGCCGCCCGATTATCGTTTTGCTCATCCGATTCTTGCCCGTCCGTAACAATCGAGGTCCAGACTGCGGGGCATGAACATCATCCACCTGGAAAGCGGCTCGCATCCCGGTCCCTGCCTGCGCCTGGAGGGCGACTGCGATCTGTATTCGGTCCCCGCCGCCTACCGGGCCCTGGAAGGGGAACTGAGGGACGGCGGTGCCTTGCACCTGGATTTCGGCGCGGTGAGCTACCTGGACAGCTGCGGCGTAGGCATGATCATCCGGCTCCTGCAGGCCGCGCGCATCATGCGGACGGAGGTCACTTTCTCCGGCCTGGCGGGTTCGCCCCGGAAGGTCCTGGCCATGTCGAACATCCTGCCCATACTCAAGGAATCGCCATGCCCGATGGACGGCCCGCGGTGACGCCCTTGATCGTGAGGAAGCTGCTCGTGGACGAGCAGAACGAGCTGTTCGACGCGCGCGGCATGAAGCTGGTGGAATTCCCCGGCGAGTTCGGGCGGATACGGGAACGCACGGCCGCGCTGCTGGCCACCTGCCCGGAACGATTCAAGGAAGGGAATCTCCTGGAGCAGCAGGTCTCGGAGATCATCAAGAACGGGATCAAGCACGGCAACCGCTGCGACCCATGCAAGCGCATCCGCGTCTGGCATGACTTCCGGAAGCGGGTGCGCCTGATCGTGGAGGATGAAGGCGAGGGATTTCTCGACCTGGAGGCATGGAACGAGTTCTACCGCCGCCGCCAGCTGGCGCTGCATGCCGGGGATTTCGGCGGTTTCCTGGACATGGCAAGCTACCGAGGGCCGGCGAGCGACGAGACCGACGGTGGCAACAGCCTGATCGCCGCCCTTGAATTCTGGAACGGCGGGATGATCTACAACAGGAAGAAGAACAAGATCGGCGTGGTCAGATGGTACAACCACGGCAGCGATGCCTGAGAGCCCGGGTCTCCGGCGCGCGGGCCGTCTGCATCCCTGATGCGTTGCGGGAATGAGGGCGGGAAACTATACTTGTCGGCGTACATCATCTCAACAAGGAGTTCCCGATGAAGAAAACACTGAACGCACTGTTGGTCCTGGCCCTGGCGGGCGGCCTGCTCGCCTCCTGCGCATCCTTGAAGGCGGACGCCACGATCGTGGACGAGCTGAACAAGGCCATCACCGAGCAGGAGATCAAGGACGTCGAGGTCGCCGCGGTGGAGAACGGCGTCAAGCTGACCGCCGGCGAGCTCCAGTTCGAGCCCGACTCGGCGGTCATCACCGAACTGACCGCCGCCAGGCTG
>JAKLIU010000363.1 GCA_022709445.1 Spirochaetota bacterium
GTGAACCGTTGGGCGGTGTTCCAGCAATCAGATACGCTTCGGCTTACTTTTGAGCGAATATTTCTTGAGCACGTTGGTGTCGATGATGAACGCCTTTACTTGTTCCCGTTCGTCTGCCACTGCGTTCCCCCTCCTGTCGGTCCCTGCTTCCAGTATAGACCGGGCAGGGGCGAACGCAAGGGCGGCGGGGGCGGGCGTCCATCATCCCTCCGCGGTGGTGAACATGCCGATCTGCTGGTTCAACTCGGTGGCCAGGCGGGAGTTGTCGCTGCCCAGGGTCGAGAGCTGCCCCATGGCCTTTGCGATCTCGCTGGTTCCGTTGGATATCTCGGAAATCGCCAGGAGGGACTCGGATACCTGCCCGTCGATCTGCCGGTGGAACAGCTCTATGGATGCCAGGTTTTCCCGGACGGCCGCCATTTCCCCGTGGACCGCGGCGGTGATGGCGGTCAGGTGCTCGATTCCGCGCCCCACGAGATCCGCGTCCTCCAGCTGTGCCTTCATGCGCTCGCTGATGCCGACCACGGAGCGGCGGTTTCCGTCGATGTCCCCGATGATCTTCTCCACCGCCGCCTGGGTGGACGCGGAAGTGCGGAGGGCGTTGTCTATCTTTTCCGTGATGGCCAGGAGACTCACGCCGATATCGCGCGAATTGCCGGCGGTGGCCTGGGCCAGTTTCCGGATCTCCCCGGCCACCACCGCGAAGCCCCTCCCTTCCGAGCCGGCATGGGCCGCCTCGATGGCCGCGTTCATGGCCAGCAGGTTGGTCTGCTCGGCCACGTCGTTGATGACGCCTATCGCCTGCTTGATGAGGGCCGCGGTGGATTCGATCTCGGCGATGGCCCGGCGGTTGTGCTCCAGCGACAGCCCGGCCTCCCCTGCCGACGCGGCCATGCGTTCCGTCACCCGGGTGGCCTCCTCCACGAGGGAGGCGGTATCGCGGATGGAGCCGATGAAGCTGGCGGCGCGCCCCGTCGTCTCCCCGATGGTCTCCTCCTGCGACTGGACGTCGCGGGAGAATTCATCCATGCGGCCGTTGATGCTCCTGGTGTCGACGGTCACCCGGTCGACCATGGCCTTGAGTTCGTCCGAGCGCCGGCGCATCATCACCATGCTCGCGGCTATCTGCTCGAGGGTGGCGGACATTTCCTCGGAATGCGCGGCGATCTCCATGCCGAACTCGCTGTTCTTCACGCCGCTCTGCTTCATGGACAGGACGATGCCGTTCAGGGTGCCGACGAAGTCGTTGAAGTAGCGCGCCAGGTCGCCCGCCTCGTCGTCGCTCCGCACCGGGATCCGCCGGCTCAGGTCGCCCGTGCCGGAGGATATCTGCCGGAGCATGCCGGTGGTCGCGAGTATCGGGCCGAGCACCTGCCTGCCGATCACGGCATTGAGCGCGAAGAACAGGAGGGCCGCCGCCGAGACGCTCAGGAGGATGACGAGGTAGCTGCCGGTCACCTTGCCCAGCGCAGCGGACAGCTCTCCGGTCTTTCCCGCGATGAGCGCCTGCTGGAGCTCCGTCAGGCGTCCGCCGAGCTCGACCTGCAGGGCGGCCAGGCGTTCCGAGGCCTCGATGTACCTCTCCATGAGGGCCGCCGCCGCCTCGTTGGCGGCCTTGGCGTTGGCGGGGAGCGCCTCGTATGGCGTTCCGCGAAGCCTGGCCATGTCCCGGGTGGCGTTCTCGATGAGGGTGGCCAGGAAGGCGCGCATCTCGTCCTTGCGGGAGAGGTCGTCCTTGAGCCTGAGGAAGAGCGAGCGCACCTCCCAGGAGGACACCGTGTTGACCAGCGCGCCCTGGATCACCAGCCGGGTGAGCGTGTCCACCGAGGCTTCCGTGGCGGGATCCGCCAGGCGGGCGGACACCGAGTTGATGAAGCCGTTGGACTGGTCCATGGAGAAGGCCGTGCTCCGCCAGAGCTCGTCCTCCGCCTCCGCCCTGGCGGCGAACAGCGGGACGGCCTCCCGGGCGCGCTCCAGGATGAGGTCCAGGCTCCCGGCTTCCGGGGGGGAGAGGGCGGGCCTGAGCTCGCGGGCAGCCGCGTCCATGCCCGCCGTGTCGCCGCCCGTCCGCAGCCAGGCGCTTGCCGCCTGGGCCAGGGCCTGGATGTCCCCCGTGTCGCGCACAACGGTTCCGGCGCGTTCTATCAGGGTGCCGTTGGAAGCGCTGAAAAACAGGAACAGGAAGAGGACTAAGGCGGCCAGGAGGGCGAGCGGGACGTTGAGGAGCAGGAGCCGGCCTTTGATACCGATGCGCATGGGAACCTCCAGTGCCGGGCAGCATGAAGGTTTTGTACTGGCGCTCAGGCAGGCCTTTTAT
>JAKLIU010000364.1 GCA_022709445.1 Spirochaetota bacterium
TGGCCCGCAGGACCTCCCTGCACCTGGCCCGCAAGCTGGACGACCGGGCCCTGCGCCTGGCCTGCGCGGCCTTCGTGGGCCGGCACCGGTTCCGCGCCTTCACCAACGCCAAGAAGGACGCCCTGGACTACGTGCGCACCGTCACGGACGCGCGCGTTGAGCGGAGCGGGGCCTTCGCGGACCTTGTGTTCACCGCCGACGGATTCCTCTACAACCAGGCCCGCCTGATGGCCGCGGCCGCCCTGGCCGTCGCCACCGGCAAGCTCGCTCCGCACGCGATCGCCGCCCTGCTGGACAGCGGGGACAGGGCAGCCGCGCCGGGCGCGCTGGGCGCCTACGGGCTCAGGATCGTTTCGGTTTCGTACCGCGGGGAGGATTTCCTCGGCCCGGCGGCGCGTTTCGGCCCTCCGGGCGCGCCTTCCGGGACTTCTTTCGGGCTCCCATTCCGGCGCCGGGAATGAAGCCGTCCTGGGGAGGGCCCCGGCGCCGGCCACGGACTCCGTCGCGGGGACGAGCTCCTGCCGCCGGCTCCGCGACGCGGGGCGGCGGCTGACGCCGCGTTCCGGTCCCGCCCGGAGAGCGGATCGCATCCAGGAAGCAGTCGGGCACCGGGCTTTCGAAACGCCTGGTCGAGCGGTCGCCGTAGGGCAGCTGGAGCTCCAGGAGCGCGGCGTGCAGGCAGAGCCGGCCGGCGGGATCCGTGCGGGATCCGTACCTCTCGTCCCCGGCGACGGGGTGGCCGAGCGCCGCGAGCTGGGCCCGGATCTGGTGCTTGCGGCCGGTCTCCAGTTCCAGTTCCAGGAGGCTGAACGCGTCGCCCGTCCGCAGCGTGCGGTAGGCGGTCACTGCCTTGAGCGCGCCCCGGGTGCCGGCGGGCACCACCGACACGCGGCCCACCGTCGCCTCCAGGAGCCAGTGTTCCATCACGCCCTGGGCCGGCGACGGCGCGCCCTCGACCACGGCGACGTAACGCCTCAGCTTCACCAGCTCGTTCCACGAACCCATCAGGATGGTCTTCATGCGGGCGTTCCTGGCGAACAGCACGATGCCGGAGGTGTCCCGGTCCAGCCGGTGGACCACCGCGGCCCGACCCTTCTTGTTCCGCACCTGGATGCGCTCGGTCACCATGTCGTACAGGCTGCGCGAGCGGGAGCCCCCCGCGGCGATGACGGCAAGGCCCTCGGGCTTGTCCGCCACGATGATCTCGTCGTCCTCGTAGACGAAGGCCGGCCCCGAGCGCCTGGCGCTCATCCGGGGACCACTTTCCCCTTGCCGGAATTCTTGGCACGGTACAGGGCTTGGTCGGCCCGGGCGTAGAGTTCGGGGAAGGCGGCGTCGTCCCCGTTGGCGCAGGCCACCCCGGCGCTCGCGCTGACGCTCATGGCCCCGGGGGATCCGCGGCCCCTGGACAGCAGGGATTCCAGGATGCGCGTGGCCAGCACCAGGGCTTCCTCCCGGCCGGTCTCCGGCAGGATGAGGGCGAACTCGTCGCCGCCCAGCCGGGCGGCTATGTCCGTGGCGCGGCAGGCGGCCACCAGCTCGTCGGCCACGCGCTTGATGGCCAGGTCGCCCTGGGGGTGGCCGAACTCGTCGTTGAGCCGCTTGAGGTCGTCCATGTCGAAGAGGACCAGGGACAGGTTGCGCCCGTAGCGCCGCATGCGCGACAGTTCCCTCGCCCCCGATTCCTCGAAACAGCGGCGGTTGGCCAGGCCGGTCAGGGGATCCTTGAGTGCCAGGTCCTGGTAGCGCTTGTTGGCCTCGGACAGCTCCCGGTTGGCCTTGGCCAGCTCCTTGATGACCGCCTCGAGCATGGAGGTGCGCTCCGCCACGGTGTTCTCCAGGTCGCGCGCCGCGGCCTCCGCGGTCTCGCGGGCGTCGGACAGGTCGGTCAGGTCCCGGGACGTGCCCCAGATGCGCAGGACCCTGCCGGACGGGCCGGTGATGGGCACCAGCGTCGTCCTGAAAAACCTGGGACGGCCGTCTATCGGGTAGCGCTGGTCGAACCGGACCACGGCTGCGCTCTCCATGCACTCTCGGTAGCCGAGGGTCGCCTCGTCGTAGCCCTGGGGCAGGAGTTCGCGGAACAGGCTGCCTTCACGGGCATGGGGCAGGATGGCTTTCTGGGCGGGGTTGAAGGAGACCAGGCGGAAATCGCCCCCGGGGGCGGGCTCGCACACCCAGAAGGGGTCGGGCGAGGCGTCCCAGAGCTCTGAGAGGAAGCGCATCCGCTCATCGTCGCGTTTCATCGGCCATCCTTGGACGATACTAACCGGGCGGCGATGGGCGCGCAAGGCCGATCCCGCCTTC
>JAKLIU010000365.1 GCA_022709445.1 Spirochaetota bacterium
CCTCCGCGCGCTGGCCTGCCCGGTCATAGTCAACGTGGCCGGCAAGACCGAGGACGACTACCTGCGCGTGGTGGAAGCGCTGGAAGGCGAGGACGGAGTGGACGGCTACGAGATCAACGTGAGCTGTCCCAACGTGACCCACGGAGGCATGGCCTTCGGCACCGATCCCTGCCTGGTGGAACGCCTATCGAGGCGGCTGCGCGACGCCGCCGACTCCGGCGCCCGATCGGCGGGCCGCCCCGCGCGGCCGGTCATCGTCAAGCTGTCGCCCAACGTGACGGACATCACCGTGGCGGCCAGGGCCGCGGAAGCCGGGGGGGCGGACGCCGTCTCCTGCATCAACACCCTGGTGGGCATGGTCATCGACGTGAAAAAAAAGAAACCGGCGCTCGCCATGAAGACCGGCGGCCTGTCCGGCTCCGCGATCCGGCCGGTGGGCGTGGCCTGCGCGTACCGGGTGTCGCGGGCCGTGCGCATCCCGGTCATCGGCCTCGGCGGCATATCGGACGCGGACGACGCGCTCCAGTACCTGCTGGCCGGCGCGGTGGCCGTGCAGGTGGGCACGGCCGTCTTCTCGCGCCCCGAGGCTCCCCTGGAGGTGCTGGCCGGCATACGCGCCTTCATGGAAAAGGAGAATCTTTCCCGCGTATCCGACATAGCCGGCCTGCTGGCGACAGGCAACTGAGCCGGAAGAGAACCACGGAGGCACGGAGGAAGCAGCGTGTGAACAAGGACCGCGCCGCAACCTTCTGCCATTTCCTTCCCCTCTGTGTCTCTGTGTCTCTATGTTCGTTCTTAACCATCGCCTTTCTCCGTGTCTCCGTGCCTCCGTGGTCTGGTTCCCCCGCTTTGTTTTAACACAACGCTAACAAATCCCGCATGATGGGCTCACGCGGGTCTTCTAGATTCCTCCCGAACAACGGAGGAAACCGAATGAAGAAGACAGCAAGCATCGTCGTCCTGGCCCTGATGGCCGCCAGCGCCTTCGCCCAGGGCAAGTTCACCTGGATCGCCGCCACCAGCGACGACCCCGACAAGCTCCTGCCCGGCGTGGACCCGTCCAAGGTGACCGGCACCGTGGTGACCGCGGGCAGCTCCACCGTCTACCCCGTCTCCGAGGCCATGGTCAGCATGTTCAAGGAAGACGGCTTCACCGGCCAGATCACCATCGATTCCATCGGCTCCGGCGCCGGCTTCGAGCGCTTCGCCAAGGCCGGGGAGACCGACATCGCCAACGCCTCGGTGGCCATCAGCGCGACCCAGGTCGAGTGGGCCAAGGCCATAGGCCGCACGCCCATCGAGTTCCGCATCGGCACCGACGCCCTGGCCGTGGTGGTCAGCAAGAAGAACACCTTCCTCAAGGACATCACCCAGGCCGAGCTCAAGCTTGCCTTCTCCACCGCCACCTACTGGTCCGACGTCCGCCCCTCCTGGCCCAAGAAGGAGATCAAGCGCTTCAGCCCGGGCACCGACTCCGGCACCTTCAGCTACTTCGTGGAGCACCTGTTCAAGAAGGACAAGGCCCCCCTGCTCGGCGCGAAGAACCTGCAGCTCTCCGAGGACGACAACGTCCTGGTGCGCGGCGTGGCGGACGACATCTACGCCATCGGCTACTTCGGCTTCGCCTACTACATGGAGAACAAGGACAAGCTGACCGTGCTCTCCGTGGACGGCATCGCGGCCAACGCGGCCAACGTGGACGCCGGCACCTACCCGCTGGCCAGGCCCATCTTCCTGTACAGCGACGCGAAGATCATGAACGACAAGCCCCAGGTGGCGGCCTTCATAGCCTACTACCTGACCTACGCCGCCGAGGCGCTCAAGGAAGTGGGCTACTTCCCGGCCCCCGCCGCCGAGACCCGCAAGGCCAAGCAAGCCTGGCTCGCCGCCGTGAAAGGCCGGTACTAGAACGCGAACCACAGAGGCACAGAGGCACAGTGCGCTCCGAGCAGTGCGGAGGAGCGCAGGGGTCCGGGGCTTGCCCCGGCGAAGGGGGAGCGCCGCAACCATGTGCGGCGCAGGGGGAAGACTTTCCCCCTTCACTTCCCTTGTCTTCTCTGTGCCTCTGCGTCTCTGTGGTTTGGCTTAGTCCGAACGCACCTCCCTCCATCCGCGTTGCGCGGGGGAGGGCGTCCGTGCTACTATCGATCGCCCCGGACTCGCCGCCGGGCCATCCATCGCGTGAACGAGGTGCCAATCCCGTGTTCCTGAAAAGCCTCGAAATATTCGGTTTCAAGAGCTTCGCCGACCGCACCAAGGTGGACTTCTCCGAGGGCATTTCCGCCCTCCTCGGGCCCAACGGCTG
>JAKLIU010000366.1 GCA_022709445.1 Spirochaetota bacterium
ATCTGGGACTTCGTGGACCAGGGCATTAAAAAACCCTTCGCCGACCCGCGCGGCCCCCGGGTGCAGCCGGCCGCCTGCTGGAAAGAGGACTGGTTCTACGCCTACGGCGGCGACTACGACGACACACCAAACGACGCCAATTTCTGCTGCAACGGCATCGTCCACGCCGACCGCATGCTCCACCCCTCGGCGCTGGAGGTGCGAAAGGTTTACCAGTACCTCAAGGTCGTGCCCGTGGACCTCGCCAAGGGCGAGGTGAAGATCGTCAACAAGTACGACTTCGTGGCCACCGACTTCCTGAAAGGCGCGTGGAAGGTAGAGGTGGACGGCAAAACCGTCCAGTCCGGCGAACTGCCCGTGCCGGTCATCCCGCCCAAGGGCGAGGCCGGGGTCACCGTGCCGTTCACGCCCGTCACGCCCGGTCCCGGACAGGAGGCCTTCCTGACCGTGTCCTTCGCCCTGGCGAAGGACCTGCCCTGGGCCGAGGCCGGGTTTGAGGTCGCCTGGGACCAGATGCCGCTTCCCTGCGCGGCGGCCCCGGCGCCCGTGGTCGCCGCGAAGGACCTGCCCGCCGTGAAGCTGGACAAGCGCGGCGGCCGGTTCACCGCCTCGGGCGAGGGCTTCGCCGTGGCCGTGGACAAGAAGACCGGCATGGTCTCCTCGTGGACCGTGGACGGGAAGGAGCTGCTGGCCGCCCCGCTCGCGCCGAATTTCTGGCGCGCCCCCACAGACAACGACAACGGCAACAACGCCCCGCGCCGGCTGAAGCTGTGGAAGGACCCCGTCGGCGAGGGCAAGGTGTCCAAGGTGGACGCCGCGGAGAAGGGCAACACGGTCGAGATCACCGCGAAGCTGGCCCTCGGCGCGGCGGGCGCCGCGCAGACCCTGCGCTACACGGTCTACGGCAACGGCGACGTGGTCGTGGACAACGCGTTTGAGCCGTCGAAAAACGCCCCCGAGCTGCCCCGCTTCGGCATGCGCATGGCCCTGCCCGCGCAGTACGGCCGCCTGACCTGGTTCGGCCGCGGCCCCCAGGAAAACTACTGGGACCGCCTCACCGGCGCGGCGGTCGGCCTGCACACGCTCCCCGTTGCGGAGGCGTGGTTCCCCTATGTCGAGCCGCAGGAGACGGGCAACCGCACGGACGTGCGCTGGGCCGCCCTCACGGACGACGCGGGGAACGGCCTGCTCGCCGTCGGCATGCCGCTGCTCCAGGTGAGCGCGTGGCCCTTCGCCCAGGAAGACCTGGAGGGCAACGAGCACGCCTGCTCCGTGCCCTGCCGCGACTTCACGACCTTCAACGTGGACATGGGCCAGACCGGCGTCGGCGGCGACGACAGCTGGGGCGCGAAGCCCCTCGACAAGTACACCCTCGACTGCAAGCCCTACCAGTACCGCTTCCGGCTGACCCCCCTGCGCGCGGGCAAGAACACCCCCGAGCAGGAGGCCCGCCGGGGCGTGGAGTAGCTTGAAGCGTTGGGGCACTTTGGAGTAGACCGCGCGCTTTTTCGTGCTCGGGCTCTGCTTCCCCGGAGGGGAAGAATGTCAATAGCCGGAGGTGACCGAAGGGAACCTCCGGACAGGCGCCTGTGATCCACAACCCCGAAGGGGTTGAATGCGTGTTCGCTGCACACTGGTCCGCGAGCCCGTTCACATTCAACCCCTCCGGGGTTGGTTTCTATCAGTGCCCGCCCACCGGAGGTTCCCTTCGGTCACCTCCGGCTACTGACATTTGTCCCCTTCGGGGACATTTTCCTGAAACAGCCTGGGAGAGAGCCTCGAAACCGCAGCGGCAGCGTGGAAGGGCGCCCGAGGCCGGACACCGTTCTTCTTTGCCTGCCCTAATACAGCCCGTAGGGGTCGAGGTCGAGCTTGAGGCTGGCCTTGGCGTGCTGGCCCTGCGCGAAGTCGTCGCGCATGCGGCGGGCCGCCGCGTTGATGCGCCCCGCGCTCTTGGAGAAGAGCGCGAGGTTCCAGCGGTATTTCTTGTTCACCCGCCGGATGAGCGCCGGGGCCGGGCCGACAATCTCCATCCCCCGGAAGTCCCCCTCCCGCAGGATCGCCTGGCCCAGGTTGCGCAGGCGGAACCCTTCGCGCTCGGCCACTTCGGGGTCCTCCGACTCGATGAGGAAATGCGCCAGCCGGCGGAAGGGCGGGTAGCCCGCCTTGCGCCGGTGCTCCAGCTCCGTCGCGTAGAAGGTCTCGTAGTCATGCCCCGCCGCCGCCGCGACGGCGTAGTGCAGCGGGTGCCAGGTCTGGATGTACACCGTGCCAGGCCGGTCGCCGCGGCCCGCGCGGCCCGCC
>JAKLIU010000367.1 GCA_022709445.1 Spirochaetota bacterium
CGGGGACCGGGTCGGGAGCGCTGCCCGATGCGCCCAAAAGTAAATAAGGAGGCCAGCTGGAAGGTCTTCCGGGGTTCTTGACGGTAATATAGACGTATATTACCTAGAAATGTATTGACAGGTATTACCTGTGAGCATTACAGTAATATGCGACAGTAATACCAGGAGGTAATACATGGAAGAATACCAGATTGACAAGCTTACCGGGCTGCCCGGCAAGTCGTCCTTCGAGCACGTGCTGTTTGACGTGTTCGATGCATCCGAGGATGGGCCGGTCACCCTGGCGATCATAGACGTGGACTTTTTCAAGCTGATCAATGACGAACTGGGCCACGACGTGGGGGATGCGGTGCTCATGATGACGGCCAAGATACTCTCGGGAATGCCGGGAGCAAAGGCCGTTCGCTACGGCGGCGACGAATTCGTGGTGATGTTTCCGCGGCTGGAGCGGGAGCAGGCCTTCCTCCGGCTGGAAAAAGCCCGGGAGGCGGTGGACGCCGTATCCGAAGTGGAGGTCGCAGGCAAGAAGGTTCCGCTCGGCGTGACCATGAGCGCCGGGGTCGCCGCCTATCCCATAGACGGGGTGAACGAGTCCGAGCTGATGCGCAAGGCGGACGGGGCCCTGTACCGGGCCAAGCTCGGCGGCAGGAACAAGGTGAGCCTGGCCTTCGAGGAGCGCCTGGTGCCCAAGACCACCCACTTCACGGTCACCCAGCTGGAGCGCCTGTCCGAGCTGGCCAAGGACCGGGGCGTGGTGGAGGCCGCCCTCCTGCGGGAGGCCCTGGATGACCTCCTGGTGAAGTACCTGCACGGCTTCAGGTCGGAACGGCAGCAGCCCAAGGCCTAGCGCCAGGGGACCGCCGGGGGCGCGATTCCGCCCCCGGTCGCCCCGTCAGGTGGCATAATCGTCCCGATCCGGTGGAATTGCCCGCGGAACGCGGTATGCTTTGATGGAGCCGGGAGGATGCTTCGATGCGGGACCCCATGACCGTGCAGCTCTCTGAATTGCTGGACGAGGGCGACGCCCGCGCGGTGCTCGGGGAGATCTCCGGCTCCTTCGCCCGGAGCCACGGCGAGCGGCTGTTCATCCCGGTCACCGCCCTGGCGGTGCGGGTGGAATCCCTGTTCCACGGCAGCTTCCCCGGCTACCACGCCTGCGACACCGACTACCACGACTACCGGCACACGCTCTCCGTATTCCTGGCCGCCGGCAGGCTGCTGGATGGCCGCGTGCCCGTGCACGGGGCCCTGGAGTCCGGCCTGGCGCGGGACCTGCTCCTGGCCGCCCTCTGCCACGACACGGGCTACATCAGAAAGCGGGGCGAGGAGGGCGGGACCGGGGCGCGCTTCACCGCCGCCCACGTGGAACGCTCGGCGCGTTTCGCCCTCGAGCACGGTCCGTCCTTCGGCTGGAGCGACGAGGGCTCGAGACGGGTGGCCAGGATCATCATGGCGACCGGCCTCAAGGGCGAGTTCTCCGCCCAGGAATGGGCATCCGACGAAGAGCGCGAGGCAGGCGCCATGCTGGCCAGCGCGGACCTGATCGGGCAGATGGCGGACCGCGCCTACCTGGAAAAGCTGCTCTTCCTCTACTACGAGTTCCGCGAAGCCGGCATCCCCGGCTACGATACCGAGTTCGACGTGCTCAGGAAGACCATCGGCTTCTACGAGATGACGACCGGCCTGCTGGATGGCCCACTGGGAGGCGTGCGCGCCTACGCCATCGAGCATTTTGCCCGCCGGCTGGGCGTCAGGCGGGACCTCTACGCGGAGGCCATGGGACGGCAGATGGATTACCTGCGCCTCATCCTGGCCGACGACAGCACCAACTTCAGGAAGAAGCTCAAGCGCCTGGACCTGGAGACGGTCGGCGCCCGGTCCTGAAGCCCGGTCGGCGCCCGGACCTGAAGTCCGGTCGGCGCCCGGACCTGAAGTCCGGTCGGCGCCCGGTCCTGAAGTCCGGGGCCGTCGAACCGCCGCCCCTGTCCGCTACTTTCCCGAGATGGTCACCCCGCCGGCCAGGAGCCAGGGCAGGCAGGCCGATCCGTAATCGATCCGCTCGCGTGACACGCCCCTGACGGCGTTGAACAGGGCGGCCAGGTTGCCCGCCACCATGGTCTCGCCCACCGGCCGCACGATCTTCCCGTCCTCGATCAGGTAGGAGTTCTTGGCCACGCCGGAGAAGTCCCCGTTGTCCGAGGGCGAACCGCCGGAGAAGCGCGACAGGAGCAGGCCCTTCTTCATGGATTTCACCAGCTCGTCGCGCGAGTCGCGGCCCGCGTCCACGGAGATG
>JAKLIU010000368.1 GCA_022709445.1 Spirochaetota bacterium
AACTTCTTCGCCCTCGCGGAAGAGGAAGAGTCCGTGCGCAAGGAAGTCAGGCTGGAGGCCGTCAGGAAGCCCGAGGGCAGGCGCGGCGGCCAGCAGTCGCGCACCCGGTCCTACGGCGACCAGGGACCGGGCGGACAGGGCTTCGGCTCGCCGCGCCAGTCCGACTCGAGGCCGCGCGCCAGGGCGATGGCCGGGCTCGATCCCCGGGAGAATCGCGAGAACCGCGACCGCCGGCCGATGGAACCGCGGAGGCCGGCCGACAGGCAGCCCTACGGCGACCGGCAGTCGCAGGAACGCCAGGCCACGGACCGGCAGCCCCAGGGCGATCGCCAGCAGCCGGACGGCCGCCGCGCTTCCCGCTCCGGCAGGCACGACCAGGCCCGCACCCGGACCGACCAGCCCCGGGCGGACCAGGCCCGTACGGAGCAGCCGCGGGCGGATCGTCCCCAGGCGCCCCGTCCCCAGCCGGACAAGGCCCAGGGAGAGCGGCCCGCCGGGGAGGGACGCAACAAGCGCAAGCGCAGGCGGGGCAAGGGCGGCCACGGCTCCCAGGCCGGGCAGCCCGGCGCTCCGGACGCCCAGCCCGACGCTCAGTGATCGGGGCTCAGCCTTCCGGTTTCCAGCCGAACCTCCGTGCGGCCAGGTCTTCCAAGCCGGCCAAGGCTTCCAGGAAGCGCGGATGCGCCTTCCCCCCATCGCGCAAGGCCGCCAGGTAGCGGCCGAAATCCGGAGCGTTCTTCCGGTGCGCCAGCTTCCTGAGGAAGCGCAGCGCCTCCTTCCTGGCGCCGCGGCCCAGCGCCCCTTCGAGCCCGCAATACGGCAGCAAGGCGTCCAGGTCTTCCTGGGCCGACGCACACGCGCATCCGGACAGCAGCGACAGGAAGCGTTCACGTGCGGCGTCCGGCATGGCGTCCAGGACCCTCGCCGAGCCTTCCGCCGGATGGCGCAAACGCTCCATCGGGAACAGCCATTCATCCCCGTCCCACGAGTGCCGGATTCCGTCATCGTCCGCCGGGAAGCGTTGCGCCAGCCGGGCAGGATCGTATCGCGCCGCCAGGGCCCGGTCCCGCTTCACGGCGTCGGCCAGGGAGCGACTGATCGTGGCGGAGGATCCCGCGGGGCGACGGGTGTCCACGATGTACAGGTACTCGTGGTTGGACGCCTCGCGCGACGCGCTCTGCCTGCCTCCGCGGTACGTGCGGTACTCGATGGCCACCAGCCGCAGCGATCCGCGGGCCGACAGGAGTTCTGCCATGTCGTCCCCGTCCACGTGGCCTTCGCCGTTCCAGCTCAGCACGATGTTCGCCGCGTCCACCGCGTCCAGGAGGGCCACCAGCGCCTGGCGGGCCGTGGATTTCACGCAGTACGGGGACCTGGTCAGCTTCCAGGATGAGGGGATGCCCGCCTTGCGGGCCAGGCGGCCGTCGTCGGCGAGATCCAGGGGTTCCGGCTCGCGGTCCCAGCGCACGATGGTGTTGAGCAGGTGGTAGTTGGAGCCGTACTGGTGCTGGTTGTAGGGCGGGTCCAGGTAGGCCAGGTCGGCCGGCCGGCCGGACGCGAACGCCGCGGCGTCCAGGCGCGAGACTTCGGCGCGCTCCCCTTCCCAGAGCAGCGGCACCTCGAGGATCATGCGTCCCAGGATGCGGTTCAGGGCGTCGCCGCCGTGGCCGCCGAAGCCCCGGTGGAAGGCCTTGAACACGCCGGAGGTGTTCGCGTGGGTGGCGGCCTCGAGGAGGGCCGAGCCCAGCAGGGCCGTGCGCGCGGCCTGTCCGGGCGAACCGCTCTCCGCCGCGGGGAACTCCGCGTCGAGGCGCTGCCGCACGCGGTCCAGGAAGACGGCGTTCTCCGCCGTGTAGAAAAGCCGCTCCCCGTCCAGGTCGGGCGCGGCGGTGCGGCGCGGCGCGTACCAGCGAGCCAGGAAGGGATCCCCGAGGGCGGAACCGGGCAGCGAGGGAGGATCGCAGGCGGGGTGCATCGCGTTCCAGTCGCGGAAGGCTTCCTCGACCGACCGCCTGGAACCGAAGGCGGCGTCCAGGTCCGACGGACGCAGGGCCAGCCAGCAAGAGTTGATGGCTTCCGCGTAGGGTTCCCAGTCATTGGAGGCCACCGAGAAGCCCATGGTCCGCGCCAGGCGCGACACGGAGCCGGAACCCGCGAACGGGTCGATGAAGCGCTTGCCCGCGGGCTCGGGAACGAGCGATCGGAACGTCTCGCCGAGCCTCGGGAGCAGGGCGCGCTTGTTCCCGAGGTAGGGGATGAGCTGCCTGCCGGCGT
>JAKLIU010000369.1 GCA_022709445.1 Spirochaetota bacterium
ACGGCGAGCGAGGGCAGGGACCTCAGGTTCTTCTTCGCGCGCTGGCCGGGAAGCGCATCGGTCACGGCCGTCTGCGTCACCCGGGAGGGCGGAGGCTTCCTGTCCAACGCCCACGCCGGCGCGCACATGCGGGCGTTCACGCCTCCCGAGTCCCTGACCGCCGAATCGGCGCGGGTCTTTTCATGTTCCGGGCTGGACTACGGCACCGTGGACTGGCTGTTCGCGGATCCGGAGGGAAGCTCCTTCAGCGCCTGCGAACTCAATTCCTGCCCCGGCTTCGAGGAGCTGGAGCGCGCCACCGGACTGGATGCCGCAGGGGCCATCGTGGCGACCCTGGTCGCCATACTTGGAAAGGAACCATCATGAGCAGGTTCAGCTCGGCCGACGCGGTCTACGAGTACCTCAACCGCTTCCTCAACTTCGAGCGCAAGCTGGAGCCGACCGAATACCGCCTGGACCGCATGCGCGCGCTCCACGAGCTGCACGGCCGGCCGGACCGGGCCTTCCGCGTGGTGCACGTCGCCGGATCCAAGGGCAAGGGCTCGACCAGCGCCATGATCGCCTCCGTCATCGGCCGGAGCCACGGGCCGGTGGGACTGTTCACCTCTCCCCACCTCCTGTCCTTCACCGAGCGCATCATGGTCGACGGCCGGCCCGTGGACACGGCCATCCTGTGCGCCTGCGCCGAGCGACTGGCCGCCGCCATGGACGGGCTCGGGCCGGAGGACTTCCCCGGCGGGGAGAACCCGACCTACTTCGAGCTCCTGACCCTCCTCGGATTCCTCTGCTTCAGGGAGGCCGGCTGCGCCTGGGCGGTGATCGAGGTGGGCCTGGGCGGACGGCTTGATTCCACCAACGTGGTGGAGCCGGAAGCCTGCGTGATCACGCCCATAGAACTTGAGCACACCGAGCTGCTGGGAAACACCATCGCCGCCATAGCGGGCGAGAAGGCCGGCATCATGAAGCCGGGCGTACCGGTCTTCACCAGCGCCGCCCGTCCCGAGGCGCTGGCGGTGTTCAGGGAGACCGCGGCGCGGCTCGGGTCGCCCCTGACGGTCCTGGGAGAGGCCGCCCTGCTGTCCGAACTTTCCATCGGGCGGGAAGGCACCTCCGTGACGGTTCGCTTCGGGAAACCCGTAGGGGGCTGCGGGGAGATCCGGCTCCGAACCCCCATGATAGGGGCGGTCCAGGCCCAGAACGCCGCCCTGGCGGCCATGACGACCCTGTCGCTGGGTTTCACGGAGGCCGACACGATCGCAGGCATCGCGCGGGCGGTGCTCAGGGCCCGCTTCGAGATAGTCCCGTCCATGCCGCCGGTGGTCCTGGACGGCGCGCACACCGCCGACTCCATCCGGGCCTGCGCCGACGACTTCAGGCGCATCTTCCCCGGAGGCGGACTCCTCCTGTTCGGCTGCGCCAAGGACAAAAACCCGGCCGCGATGGCCGCGGAGCTGGCCGTGAGCTTTGACAGGGTGTTGATCACGAGGCCTGGGACCTTCAAGGAGAGCGACCCGCCGGCGATGGCCCGGGCCTTCACGGAGGCGGGCATGGCGGTCGAGCTCCTCGAGGACACCGCCGAGGCCATCGCTGCGGCACGTTCGCGCTCAAGGGAAACCGGGTTGCCGCTCCTGGTCACCGGGTCGTTCTACCTGTGCGCCGAGGCGGCACGGCTCCTCGAGAAGGACTCCTCGGGTTCCTGAGCTCGCGGCGGGCGCCGGGCTCAGGCCTCCACGCGGTCGCGGCCGAGCTGCTTGGCCCGGTACATGGCGGCGTCAGCCCTGCCCACCCAGTCGGCCAGGCCGTCTCCGTGCAGGTAAGGCGCGACGCCGACCGAGGCCGTGACCGACACCTTGGCGCCGGAGATGTCCACCTGAGCGGCCGCGATCGTCGACCTGATGCGCTCCGCTATGGCCAGCGCGGCGTCCAGGCCGCTTCCGGGCAGTATGACGAAGAACTCCTCGCCGCCGTACCGGCCGGCGAAGTCCTGTTTCCTGAGGCATGCCCGCAGAGCGTCGCCGACGTTGCGCAGCACGTCGTCGCCGACGAGATGGCCGAACGAGTCGTTGACGGACTTGAACTTGTCGATGTCGATCATGAGCCCGCACAGCGCGAGGTCCTCTTCCGCGGCGCGGCGCATCTCCAGCTCGAGCCGGGCGTTCAGGCTGTGCCTGTTTAGCAGTCCCGTAAGCACGTCGAAGCGGGCAGCGGCCGCCAGCTTCGTATTCTCGTGCTCGAGGCCGACCTTCTTGCTTTCCAGGTCCG
>JAKLIU010000037.1 GCA_022709445.1 Spirochaetota bacterium
CCACATCCTCGGCACGGAAGAAAACATGTCATTGAGGAAATCCCCCAGGGAATACCGCGACCGGCGCTCGAGTGCCATTTTGAAACCTCCGTTTTCCGCATTCTCCCAGCAATCGCCGATCTGCGCAATGCCCCTTGCCTGCCCGGAGGCACGCGCTATACTTCGATGTATCCGAAACCGGCGCGTACACGCCGGGCACATTTCATGTATCAAGGAGCATCGCATGGATTACGGTTCCTCATACGACACCGCGCTCACCGGGATGATGGCGACGTACTACTTCATCGCCATGATAGCCGGCGTGATCATGATCATCGCCAACTGGAAGATCTTCGTGAAGGCGGGACAGCCCGGTTGGGCGGCCATCGTCCCCATCTACAACATCATCGTCCTGCTGCGCGTGGTCAACCGCCCGGACTGGTGGGTCATCCTGTTCCTGATCCCCGTCGTGAACATCGTCATCGCGTTCATCGTCATCTTCGACCTGGGAAAGTCCTTCGGCAAGAGCGGCGGATGGAGCTTCTTCCTGCTCCTGGTGCTCAGCGTGATTGGCTACCTCATCCTCGGCTTCGGCAAGGACCAGTATAAAAAGATCGAGCGGGCTGCGGCCTGACCCCGCCGCGGCGGGACCGGTTCCGGCCGGTCCGCCGCGCGCCCGATCATGGCAAGATCCGGGCCAATTCCCGCGGGACGCAGGCTTCGCGTTGACGAAGCCCCTCGCCCGCGCTAGAGTGCGGCCATGTACCAGTACCTGATAGACGGCGGACACCCTGTCAAGGGGACGATCCGCGCCAGCGGCAACAAGAACGCCGCCCTCCCGTGCATAGCGGCCACCCTCCTCACCGACCAGCCGGTCACGCTCCGCAACATCCCGGAGATAGAAGACGTGCTGGTCATGCTGGACATCTGCCGGGCCCTAGGGGCCTCGGTCGAGAGGCTGGACAGGAATTCCTGGCGCATCGACCCGAAGGGCGTCGCCGGCGGCGACGTGCCCGCCGCCCTGTCGGGCAAGGTGCGGGCCTCCATCCTCTTCGCCGGCCCGCTGCTTGCCCGCTTCGGCAAGGTGACCCTCCCGCCGCCCGGAGGGGACGTGATCGGCAGGCGGCGCCTGGACACGCATCTCCTGGCCCTGGAGGAATTGGGCGCGCGCATCGAGATCAACGGCGCCTTCCAGTTCAGCGCGAACAAGCTCAAGGGCGCCGACATATTCCTGGACGAAGCCTCGGTCACGGCCACCGAGAACGCCCTGATGGCCGCCTCCCTCGCGGAAGGCGTGACCATCATCCGCAACGCCGCCAGCGAACCCCACGTGCAGGATCTCTGCCGGCTCCTCAACGCCATGGGCGCTTCCATCGGTGGCATAGGCTCCAACATCCTCACCATCCAGGGCGCGCGGTCCCTGCACGGGGCGGAGTTCTCCATCGGGCCGGATTTCATGGAAATCGGTTCGTTCATCGGGCTTGCGGCAGTCACGCGCGGGGAGCTGGCCATCGAGGGGGTCGTCCCCGAGGACCTGCGCATGATCAGGCTGGCCTTCGCCAAGCTGGGCATCACCTGGAGCGTCGAGGGCGGCACGCTGCTCATGCATCCCGGCCAGGCCATGCGCGTGGTGCCGGACCTGGGCGGGCAGATACCCAAGATAGACGACGCCCCCTGGCCGGGATTCCCGCCCGACCTCACCTCCATCATGACGGTGGTGGCCACCCAGATAGAAGGAACCGTGCTGGTCCACGAGAAGATGTTCGAATCCAGGATGTTCTTCGTGGACAAGCTGATCGGCATGGGCGCCCGCATCGTGCTCTGCGACCCGCACCGGGCGGTGGTGTCCGGCCCGGCCCGCCTGCGCGGCTCGGACCTGGTCTCCCCCGACGTGCGCGCCGGCATGGCCATGGTGATAGCCGCGCTCTGCGCCGAGGGACGGAGCGTCATCAAGAACGTGTACCAGATCGAGCGCGGCTACGAGCGCATCTCGGAGCGCCTGCAGGGCCTCGGGGCGAGGATAGAGCGCATCGAGGGCTGACAGGCCGGGCCCGGGTCGTCAGCGCGGGGCGTTCAGCGCGACCCGGGCGGCGAAGAACACGGACGCCACGGTGCAGAGCGCCAGGAAGGCCGCCCAGGCGAGGATGAAGGATCCCGGCAGGGACTCCGCCAGGAGCGACACCATGAACCGTCCCGCCCGCGCCCCCGCCTGTATCGGCACCAGGCCCAGGACCACCAGGAACGGGGCGGAGAGGTAGGTGGCCAGGGGCCGGGGCGGCTCGATGGCCTTGAAGCGGATGCCCAGCCCGGCGCCCATGAGTATCAGCATGATGGTCACGAAGGGGTAGGCGAGGCGCAGGCCGAACTCGGCCCTCAGGGGAGCCACGTCCAGCCTGTACTCGGACTCCGCCCGCCCCAGCCCCGTCGCCAGCAGCGCCAGGGGGACGTCGGCCACGGGACCGGAGAGCCGGATCTTCTCGATCACGTTCCCCTCGTCAAAACCCACCCGCATCGCATACGGCCCCAGCTCTCCCGGTTTGCCGGCGAGGTAAGCGGGTTCCCAGACCACGTCGGGCTTTTCCCGGTCGACGGCGCGGACCAGGAGGACGTCGCCCCGCAGCCGCGCGAAGGGCGCCGTGAGTTCAAGCCCGCCCGGCCCCTTCACCGCAAGGTCGCGGAAAAACACCCCATCGTCGGAGACGGCGCAGCGAGCGGCTTCCAGCGCCCAGCGCCCCCCGGGTTGCGCGCTCTCGAAGCGCAACTCGCCCAGGTCCGACTCGCCGAAGGCCCGCCTATCCTCGTCCAGGAAGAACGCGACCGATTCCAGGCCTTCCCGGCTGAGCTCCAGGTACTTCCGGACATCCTGGTCGGCGTCGGCGTCGGCGGCAAGCTCGGTGAAGCGCCGGAAGGCCGACAGGTAGTCCTTCTCCTGGAGCATGGCGTAGCCCTCGAGCTTGCGCTTGTAGAAGGCGGCGTCGGCCAGTTCCTCCGCGCTCGGCCCGAGGCTCTGCAACGCCTGCCAGGTTTCCTCCACCAGCCGCCGGACCTCCGGCCTCCTGGGAAAGATGGAGAGCGACCGCCTCGCCAGGTAGTTTGCGTCGAACAGCCGGCCTTCATCCCTCGCGCGGAGCGATTCCAGGTAGAAGCGGTTGGCCGTCCGCCAGGCCGGATCATCGGGTTCACCGGCCGCCGGGGCGGGCTCCGCGGGAGCGTCGGCTTCCAGGATGAAGGCAGCCTGGACTCGGTCGTAGAGCTCCTTGTAACCCTCGTCCTTCTCGTCTATGGCGCGGCAGACCAGGAGGAGCCGCTCGGCCTCCGCTATCCGCCCCTTGGCCAGCGCGTCCCGGGCATCCATGAGGGAGGAACTGAACAGCGCGCTGGCGTCCTCGTACCAGGTCTTCCGTTCCCGGATTCCCGGCACCACCAGCAGGTAGAATATGGAAACGGCTGCCGCCAGGACCAGGGCCGGGATCAGGGCCTTGCTCGCCGCGCCTGAAAAACCCTCACCGCGGTCCGCCACCTCGAAGGCCAGGGCGGAGGAAACCAGCAGTATCGCGGGGGTCCAGGCGGCCAGGAACAGCACCGCCACGCACAGCTCCCACTGCACGGCGAACCGGTACAGGATGTTCGCCTTCCCTATCGAGAGCAGGCCGGAGCCGAAACCAGTGATGAAGGCGAGGGTCATGCACCCGAGCGCGATGGGCAGGAAGCGGCTCGTGCGATCAGCCATGGTGCCTCCCCGGCTCGGTCTTCGGACAGAGGGTGAAGTCGAACAGGACCAGGCAGAGCGCCGAAATGGCGGCCAGGATGGTCCCCGACCACAGCCTGGAGAAGGTCACGCCGACCAGCCGGAAGCCGGCCTCGGCTATCCCCGAAAGGAAAGCCCCGAACAGGTAGACCGCACCGAGGCCCAGGGCGGGTGCCAGGAACGCGCCCCAGAGCGGCCGGTGGGTGGATTGCCGGGACAGGCCCCAGAAGGACGAGACGAAACACGCGTAGGCCAGGATACTCAAGCCGGCTTCCAGCCAGGGCAGGCCCACCAGGGAGACGTACCATGAAGAAATGGGGAGGTAGTTCCAGGCGGCGGCCAGCGAAGAATCGCGGAGCGGGGCGTCGATCCAGTCCAGCCTGAGCGCGACGACGGGCAAGGCCAGGAACAGGGTTCCCAGGACGACGAGGGTCAGGTACCCAAGGAGGCGGCTGGCATAGAGCCTGGTCAGCGGGTAGTAGCACAGGAAGGCCGCGACAAGCACGGCCAGGGGCATGATCGAGAGCAGTTCCCCGGATACCGCTTCCAGTACCGTGCTGAAACGCTTTTCCGCCACGGCATGGGCCACCAGGACCACCGAAATGGCCAACTCGACGGCGATCATGGAGACGATGAATCGCAGCACGATCTTGGCCAGCTTTTTCATAGGGCAAACTCTAGCACGAGGGGTGGGCATTGGCAAGGCAAGTCGTTTTGTCGTCGGTACATACAGACTGTCAACAGGTTATCCACAAGTGATAAAGACAAGTATCTCCATTTTTGCCAGCAATGGCTGTGCGTTCAAACTCGGCACTTCGCGGCAACATGTCAACGCCCGGTTTCAATTTATTTTACAGCCTGTAATTATTTCTCGCGTATTCCCGGAGAGCCGGTTTTCCCTCACCTGAGCCAGTTGTACGGGTAGACAGCCCCATCCCGTCAAAACTAGGCACAGATTATCAACATGTTATCCACAAGCGATTCTGCTTGACAGAATGTACGCACCATTGATGCACCGGAGGCTCGGGCAGGACGCGGTTCCTGCAGCCGTTCGCAGGGCGGCGCGCAACCGCGCGACCCGCATGTCCACCGATCGTCCTTCCCCGGGGGCGATCCCCAGGGCCATCCGGAGCGTTTCCCGGGGAACCGGCCACCCGCAATTGGCCACCAGGATATCCAGCAACGCAAGGCATCCGGGCGGGAGTTTCGCCTCCCCTGCCTCGCCTTCCAGCCTGTCGCCCTCGATTCTCAGGCCGCCGTCGGGCAGTCGGGAGAACCGTCCCCTCGCGGCCTTGAACCTCGAGAGGAGCTCGGCGGCGGACCAGGGCACCCGCAGGTAGTCGGTGCAGCCCGATTCAAAGGCTTCTTCCACCAGATCGGGTCCGCCGCAGGCGAAAACCGGCACCATGAAGGGGCCTTGGCATTCCAGGATGAAGCGGTCGGCCGGGACCACGGCGGCATCCACGTCCCAGGGCCCCGGAGGAGCGGGCAATCGGCTCCCGAAAACGAACGGGGGAAGGCTTTCACCTTCCCCCGCGACCGTAAGCCGATCCAATTCTTCCTCATCCCCGAGGAAGAGCAGGTTCACGCGTCAGCCCTGGCTGCCCGTCCCGGGCTCGGTCGAGCCGTCGGAGACCATCTTGCGCTTGAGCTCCTCGAGGAGGAGGTCGCCGCCGGCGCCGGAAGACTCAAGCTGGGCGAATTCCTTTTCCAGGGAGCTGGACTTGGAGAGATCCGCCAGTTCGACGGAGGCGTCGGCCCGGGCTTCCAGCTCGTCCACCTTCTTGGCCATCCGGTCGAAGGTGTCGAAGGCGCTGGTGTTGCCTGATATGCTGGACATGGTCTTGGTGATCTTTTCCTGGGCCTCGGCGCGCTTGGCGCGGGCGATCAGGATGTTTTTCTTGCGCGAAGCCTCGTCGATCTTGTTCTGGAGCTGCCTGAGGGTGTCCTTGAGCTTCTCCACGGAGGCTTTCTGTGCCTCCCATTGCGGCTTGAGCTGCAGGTAGTAGTTCTCGGATTCCTGCTTGCGCAGCAGGGCTTCCTTGGCCAGGTCGTCGCGGCCGGCCTTGACGGCGATCACGGCCTTGCGCTCCCAGTCCTCCGCCTGCCGCTTCTGCTCCAAGAGCTCGCGCTCCAGCTTTTTCTCGTCGGCGATGGCTATGGCCACTGATTTCTTGGACTCGATCATCTGCTGGTTCATGTCGATGACGAGCTGGTTCAGCATTTTCTCGGGGTTCTCGGCCTTCGAGATCATGTCATTGATATTTGAAGAAACGACTGTCTTGAGCCTGTCGAATATGCCCACGGTGTCCTCCTAAGGAATCAGTCCCGGAATTTTCCCAGGATCGCGTAATGCCTGGCCAAGGCCATGCCTATGGAATCGAGGGCAGCCTCGAATTCGTTCTTGTCCATATTATCATACTCGAGAGTATCCACCAGTATCACGTCGTTACCGTCGATCCCGTAGGCGCCGTGGACGATGTCGGTGGCGTTGAGCCTGAGGAGGGACTCGTAAAGCTCGATGGACTTCTTCGCGGGGACCGGCATCACCTTGGCGCGGATGATCACCACGGGCTCGTCGGCCGTGATGCCGACGCCGGGCAGGCCCCGGACCTCGTCATTGATGAAAAACGTGTTGGGAGAGACTTCCTGGTACGAAACGTCCAGGTCGATCAGGTACGATTCTACCTTGCTCAGACCGGCCATGTGGATCCTCCTCGTTCGATCGCGATGAATTTCCCAGGCGCGGCCGCCAGCGGCATCACCCCAGGAAGACCTGGCCGGAGTTGTCTATGGCCAGGATGGTCTTGCACTCCGAGCAGCGGAAGCGGCCGGGCTTGGCGGCCCTGAGCTTTTTGTTGCAGATCGGGCAGGAGAAGATCTTGGGGAACGCGGAGGCCGTGTTGACCTGGGAACCCTGCTGGAAGAAGCCCATGGCCTCTTCCAGGTTGTCCTTGATGTTGAAGAACTGGGAGAAACCCAGGAGCTGGAAGACCTCGTACACCTTGGGCTGGATCTCGAGGAGGACGATATCGCCCCCCCGGGGCTTGACGGCCTTGAGGAAGGCGGTGAAGGAGCCGATGCCGGTCGACGAAACGTAGTTGAGGCCGCCGCAGTTGAAAACCAGGCGAGAGAACCCGGCATCGATGGCCTTGCCAACCCGTTTCTGGAAGAAGTTGGAATTGTAGGTGTCGATGTAGCCGGTGAGGAAGAGGGCCAGGCAGTTCTCAACATGGTCAAGTTTCTGGAGCCTGATTTTAAGGCTATCGTCCTTTTCGTCGTCAAACCCAGGAACGATATCGTTATTGGTCATAGCACTCCTCTTCCATTATAAGCCGCCATGCTTTCTTCCTATCGATTGTAAGATCATCATATATCGTCGTCAATGCCCTGTCAAACTGACGGAGCGGGTCGGACGGAGGGCGGTCAGGCTCTCGACGTAATTCTCGGCCATTACGGTCGAAATATCCAACATTTTCAAAAAAAAGCAATCCGGGCGCCGTGCCGCCGGCCAGGGAACCGTTTCAGAGGGCGTGGAGCCCCTCGTCGGCGTTCAGTATTGCGCCATTGCAGAGATCCATCCCGCCGGCCAGCAGCCAGGTCGCGGTCCGGGCCAGTTCCTCCGCGGGTATCATCCGTCCCCGCGGCGACCTGGCGGCAAGTTCCGCCATGGAATCGGCATCCTGGTATTCTGTTTCCACGAACCCGGGGCAGAGGACGGCGCAGGACACCCCCGCGGCCGCGAATTCGGAGGACAGGGACTTGGCCACCACGCCCAGCCCGGTCTTGGCCGCGGCGTAGGCCGCGTTGGTCCTGAAGCCCCGGACGGTTTCCGTCCTGGTGCCCCCGAAGAAGAGTATCCGCCCGAAACCGCGCCCCGCCATGGCGGCTGCCGCGGTGGAAGCGAGGAAACCGGGCAAGGCCAGGTCCGTCAGGGCCAGGGACCGCCACTCGGCCTGCGTGACGGCGGCCAGCGGCTTCCGGAGGAAGGGGCCGAACGCCAGTACGAGGGCGTCGCAGGAGCGGGCCTCGGCGACCAGCTCCTCGCCGGCCTCTCCCGAAGACAGGTCCTGCGACACGATCCCCGGGACCGGCCCCCGGGAGTTGGCCTCCCGGCACAGCGCGGCCAGGGCTTCGAGCCGGGTGCGGTCCCTTCCGTGCAGGACCAGGGACGCGCCTTCCCGGGCCAGGGCCAGGGCGAGCCGTGCGCCGATCCCGCCGCTGCCGCCGACGATCAGCACGCGCAGCCCAGCGATCCCGCGCGCGGTCAACATGGTAGCTTCGGTCATGATGCGACCACTATACTCCCAAGGCGCGGCCGGAGGAAGGCGCGGGCGGGAGGCCCAGGATGGACGGCGGACGGGCGGACGGGATCATGAAGGGCTACCGCGTGGTGCTCTGCAGGGCTGAAGGATCGGTCAACGTGGGCTCCTGCTGCAGGGCCATGAAGGCTATGGGCGTGACCGGGCTGGTGCTCGCCGACTGCCCCGTGCACGACCCGGTCACGGTTCGGACGCACGCGCTCTCGGCCTTCGACCTGTTCGAGTCGGCCGTGCGTACGCCGACGCTGGCCGGGGCGCTGGAAGGCTTTCCCCTGGCGGTAGGGTTCTCCCGCAGGACGGGCAGGAAGCGCAAGTCCACCGTGCCGGTGCAGCGGCTGGCGGCGGAGCTGGTGGGACGGGACCGGCTCGGAGTCGCGCTGGTCTTCGGGAACGAGCGGGACGGGCTGTCCGAGGAGGAACTGGACCTCTGCGACCTCGCGTCGTCCATACCCTGTTCGGGGCTGTTCCCTTCGCTCAACCTCTCCCACGCGGTGCAGCTGGCCTGCTGGGAGCTGCGCAGGGCGGCGCTCGGCGCGGGCGGACCGCGGGACGGCGGAGAGGATGGGGTTCCTGCCGGCAGGGAGGCGTACGCGCGGGCGGCCGCGCTGATTGCCGACGGGCTCCAGGATGCCGGTTTCTACAAGATCGCCGGCCGGGCGGAATCGGAACGCTTCCTGCGCGAAGTGGCCGCCCGGGCCGCCCTCACCCGGGAAGAGCTGGAACGCTTCGCCGCGCTCTTCACCAAGCTGTCGGCGCTTGACCGGCACCGGCGGGGGGACTACTCTTGATCCATCGCGACGCGAAGCGGCCATCCGGTCCCGCGCGCCGCCTTCCCGGGAGGTCACCGTGAAACGCACGATCCTAGCCGTCCTCGCAGCCGTCCTGGCCGTCTCCGCGCTGGCCGCCCAAGGCGAACCCGTGGGCAGGCAGGCATGGACCGGCACGCTGGAACTGGGCACGACCATCTCCCGGCTGGCCGAACTGGCCGGCAACCCGGCCCAGGCGGCCGCCGCGGTCAAGGGCAAGGCCTTCCTGCTGGTGGGAACCCTGGGCAAGCCGATCAGCGGCGACACCGAGCCCTTCAGCGCCGTGGCCCCCTTCCAGGAAGGCGTCTGGACGGGCACGTCCTCCGTGGGCATCCTGCGCATCTACCTGCGCTTCTCCGGGGACGAGTTCGCGGAGTTCGCGGGCAGCGTCAAGGGCGTTCGCGCCGTGGCCCTGCTGGATTCCGGGGAGCTGGCTCCCGCGCCGGACGGGGGAATGGCGCTGTTCTTCCGCGTCGTCTCCATCCGCGTGGTGGAGTAGTCCCGGGACGGGGGCTAGCCTAGAGCAGTCGGCCCTGGGCTGCGCCCCAGGCCGCGCAGGACTGGGTCTCGATGTGATCCGGAGCCACGGTACGGTGCGTGCCGGATAGCACGGCGGCCCGGTGGATCGTGTTCTTCAGTTCCCGGGCGTTGCCCGGCCAATGCCATTCCTGCAGCTTCTCCACGGCTCCCGGCGACAGCTCCTTGCCCGGGTCGAAGCGGGACAGGAAGGCCCTCGCCATCGCGGGGATGTCCGACGGGTGGTTCCTGAGCGGCGGCATGCGTATGACCAGGGTGTTGAGGCGGTTGAGCAACTCCGGCCTGAAACGCCTGGGATCGTCGAAGAGCGGCGAGTTGGTGGCGGAGACCAGGCGAATGTCGAAGCGCGTCTGCCGGTGCGAGCCGACCCGCGCCCCCGACCTGGTCTCGAGGGCCCGCAGCAGCTTGGCCTGCACGGGGAGCGAGAGTTCCCCCACCTCGTCCAGGAACACGGTGCCGCCGTCCCCCTCCTCGAACACCCCCCTGCGCTCCACCGAGCCGGTGAAGGCCCCGCGCACCGTGCCGAACAGCTGGCTCTCGGCCAAGGCTTCCGGGATGGATGCGCAATCGACGGGAATGAAGGGACGATGCCTGCGGGAGGAGCGGGCATGCAGCTCGGCGGCGGCCAGCTCCTTCCCGGTGCCGCTCTCCCCCAGGATGAGCACCGGCGAGTCGTGCTGTGCGTAGAGCCTGATCCGTTCCTTCACCGAGGCGATGGCTGGATGGTCCCCCAGCAGGCAGCACAGCCCGTCACCGTCGGCCCCGGGCTCGTCCGGACCGGGAGCCCGGCGGGCGGAGCGCGAACCGTACGGGGAAAGCGCGGGTTCGCCCGCCCGCCCGCAGTCGGCCTGTCCGCTCGCGCAGCGCTCGGCCATGGCCATCCTGAGCGCGCCGAGCAGCTCGCCCGGATCGTAGGGTTTGGTCGCGAAGGCGGCCGCTCCCCGGCGGGCGGCTCCCACGATCTGCGCCGGATCCCCCCGGGACGAGCTGCACACCAGGGCGGCATGCGGAGCCAGCCGGGCCAGGTCCCGGATCGGGTCGCGCGCGTCGCCGACGGTGGATTCCGCCAGGTCGAGCAGGATCAGGCTGAAGGCACGGCGCCCGAGGAGATCGCAGGCCTCGCGGTACCCGTGGACCGCCGTCGCTTCATAGCGCCCGGAGAGGAGCACCCGCGCCATGTCCGCCGCGTTTCCGTCGGCATCCACTATCAGGATGGTCTTCACGATTACGGAACCTTATCACAAGGTCCGACATTCTGTAAAATCAATTCGAGCATTATTGCTTCCATGACCCGGCACCGAGCTTGCGCGGAGCCATGGTTTCAAGTATTCTTTGATTCCAACCGGCACCCGGGCCGGCGACCGGCCGTCCAGGCGGCCAGGCAGCCCGGAGAGAGCCCTTGTACGAAAGGTGTGCGACCATGGCAGGTCCAGAGCTCGTCGTAGACGTCGCTAAGATAAAGAAGGCGGCCCACAGCGCCATACCCCTCACCATAACCACCTTCACCCTACCCCACGAGATCGAGGTCTACATGGAGGAAGTCCTGGAGGTGTTCCTGTCCGAGCTGGGCCAGGCAAAGATCAAGGACTACCTGGTCTATTGCCTCCGCGAACTCGCCGTCAACGCCAAGAAGGCCAACACCAAGCGCGTGTACTTCGAGACCCGCGGCCTCAACCTGCACGACCCGTCGGAGTACGAGGAGGGCATGAAGTCCTTCAAGGCCGACACGATGGAGAACCTGACCTTCTACCTTCAAAAGCAGAAGGAGAAGCAGTACTACATC
>JAKLIU010000370.1 GCA_022709445.1 Spirochaetota bacterium
CGTCGGCGGCCTCGACCATTCCGGCGAACCCGCGGGTCTCTATCATTCCAAGGGCATCGTTCATTTCAGCCATCTGCTTTTCTCCTGTTCAAGTCCCGTCGCCTGCCCCGCGGGCCGGCGTCCGCTCAGATCCGCGCGGCCTTGGGGTCCAAGACCCTGCCGCCCAGGTCGGCCAGCCTCGACTCGACCACCTTCCTCGCCTCCACCACCTCGGCCTCGTCGCCGGCGATGTACACCCGGCCGAAGGCGCCGAAGCCCACCACCTCGACGATGTTCACGTCGGCGGCCTTCTCGGCCTCGTTGGCCGCGAAGTATGCGTAGCCGGCCGGCTCCACCTCCAGCACGTAGAGCGTGTCGCCCTTGAGGATCATGTTGCCGTGGCGCACCTTGTTGATCAGCTGCGCGTGGTGGTCCGACACGTTCTTGATCAGCTGGCTGGTCATGAGGCGCGGCTTGAGCCGGTTCTCCTCGGACATGCCCAGCTCGCGGAGCACCGCCTCGCCGGCCATGCGCGCGTCGCCCTGGCTGTCGGAGTGCACCTCCAGGAGCCCGTAGGCCCGCTCCACGATCATGAGCCCCGGCGTCACGTTGGTCGCCTTGAGCGCTATGTCCGTCAGCCTGTTGATCTCGATGCCGGGGGCTATCTCGATGATGCAGCAGGCCTGCATGCCGATCGGGTAGTAGCCCTTGCTGATCGTCGCTATGAACGACGCGTTCTGCAGCTGCAGCGAATCGAGGAAAACGTACGTCCTGAGATCTACGTTCATGGCTTACGCCTCCGAACCGGCCGCGCCCAGCGGGAGCGCGGCGTCCACCGAGGCATGGGGCCTGGGGATGATGTGGGTCGACACCACCTCGCCCACCTTCTCCGCGGACCTGACGCCCGCGTCCACGGCCGCGCGGCAGGCCGCCACGTCCCCGCGCACGATGGCCGTCACGTAGCCCCCGCCGATCTTCTCGAAGCCGATCAGGTCGACCTTGGCCGCCTTCACCATCGCGTCCGCGGCCTCCACCATCGCAACGAAGCCCTTCGTTTCGATCATTCCCAGAGCGTCCCTACCATCTGCCATGATTCCTCCTCGTCAGGCTCTCGTCGCCTCGGCCGCCATCGACGGCGGCGGGCCACGGTTTCTTGCACCGTTTCATTGACCAGCGGCGCCCGCGGCGGTCAAGTTCGACCAATACTAGGGACCGGAATGTTAATTGTCAAGCATTTGCGCCGTTTTTTGTTACTATTTTAACTTTTTTCATTGCCAAGCGCACATTCTTTCTATAGAATGGCCCCGTGCGACCGTGCAGAGGGAACGTTTCATGCCAATGACGGACAACAAAAGAACCAGGGACAGGGTGCTGCCATGAGCCGCTCCGAGCGAATCAGCCAAATCCTCCGGATCCTGGAAACCAACAAGGCCTCCAACGTGCACGAACTCTCCCGGGAGCTGGACGTCTCCCACATGACCATTCGGCGGGACCTGGTGCCCCTGGTCAACGAGGAGCGGGTGAAGATCCTGCACGGCAGCGTCATCCTCCACCCCCGGAACGACCAGCGGAGCCGCGACAACTACTACTCGCTGATAGCCGCCGGCGCGGACAACCCGGAACGCAAGGCCGCGATCGGGGCCCTGGCCGCGACCCTGGTCCAGCCCGAGGACAGCCTGATCATGGACTCAGGCTCCACCACCGAGTACTTCGCCAAGCGCCTCCCGGAGGACATCCCGTACACGGTGCTGAGCTGGTCGCTCAACATCCTGTCGGAGACGGTGCGCAGGAAGAACTGCGGCACCATGTTCGCCGGCGGCGCCTTCCACGCCAACACCATGATGTTCGAGAGCCCCGAGGGCCTGGACATGATACGGCGCTTCCGCGCGACCAAGGCCTTCATCTCGTCCGCAGGGGTGAGCGCCAAGTTCGGCGTCACCTGCATGAACTCCTACGAGCGGGAAACCAAGATGGCGGCCATCCAGTCCTCCATGCGCAAAATCCTCCTCGTGGACTCCACCAAGTTCGGGGAGGTCCGATCGGCGCACTTCGCGGACCTGTCCACCTTCGACGAGATCGTCACCGACGACGGCATCGGCCCCGAGTACGTCTCGGAGATCGAGCGGCTGGGCATCACGCTCAGGGTCGCTTCTACTCGGGATCGCGGCGGGGCATGACCGCCACCCGGCACGTGCCGCCTCCATGGCCGCGGGGCGCCTCGCGCGCGGGCGCGCGACCGGGCTCTCCGCTGTATCTTTCCGCGCCGCGGCGCGGAAAGG
>JAKLIU010000371.1 GCA_022709445.1 Spirochaetota bacterium
GTTGAAGGTGCCCAGCCACAGGCGCTCGCGGCCGCCGAGCCGCTGCGTCTGCGCCAGCGCGAGCAGGGCGCCCTGGGGCAGCTGGGTGTTGCCCGCGTCCGCGACCCAGCGTTCGCCCTCGCGCCGCCACAGGCCGGCATCCCAGCTCAGGGCCCACAGCACCTCGCGGCCGTCGGCGTCGCGCAGGACCAGGGTCAGTTCGCGCTCGCAGGGTATGCGCAGGAGCGGGCCGGCCAGGCGAAATTCACCGCCCCAGGATTCCAGGATTTCCCCTTCCGCCTCCGCAGCGCGCCCGGCCCGCTCCAGCACCACCTGCCGGACCATGGCCGCGGGGACCAGCAGGGCAAGCACCAGGGCAGCCACCAGGGCCAGCTTGAAGCCGGGACCCTTCGTCATCATTTTCAGTCTCGTCATCGTTCGTTCTCCCTCGCATGCATCGATGCGGAGGATTCTGTCCCCGGACCGCGGCGGATCCGTGGCCGGACTGTGGCTGTTTCATGGCTCCCGGCCCTGGAGCGCGCCGGACGGTGCCCGAGGGCTCCCCGGGGCGCCGCGGACGTGCTACCATGCGGGCCATGGGCACCATAGCGGTCGTCGACGACGAGAAGAGCATCAGGCAGACGGTACGGGCGGCCATGGAGCGGGAAGGCCACCGGGTGGAGGAGTACGCCAACGGGGAGGACGCCTGGTCGGCCTTCCGCGCCGGCTTCCCGGACCTGGTCGTGCTGGACATCATGATGCCCCGCATGGACGGGCTGGAACTGTGCCGGCGCATGCGGGCCTTCCCCTCCTCCGTGCCGGTCATCTTCCTGTCCTCCCGCGACGAGGAGCTGGACCGCGTGCTGGGCCTGGAATCGGGGGGCGACGACTACGTGTGCAAGCCCTTCGGGGTGCGCGAGCTGGCCGCCCGGGTACACGCCGCGCTCAGGCGGGCCTCTCCCCGCTCGCTCGAGCCGGCGGGGGCCATGGTCGGCCCGGCCGCCGGTTCCCTGGAGATGGACGACGAGCGCTACCTGGCCAGGCTCTCCGGGCGCGTGGTCCCGCTGACGGTCACCGAGTACCGCATGCTCAGGAGCCTGGCCGAGTCGCCCGGGGTGGTGAAGACCCGGGCCGTCCTGATGGGCTGCGCCTTCCCCGAGGACGGCTGGCCCAACGAGCGCGCCGCCGACAGCCACATCAAGCGCATACGCGCCAAGCTGGCCGCCGCCGATCCGTCCTGGGACGGCATACAGACCGTGTACGGCCTGGGTTACCGGCTGGGCCTCGGTGCGGACGGAAGCGCTGGCTCATGAGGAAGCTGTCCGTCCGGCTCCTGGCCTTCAACCTGATGCTGCTCTTCCTGCCCCTGGCCAGCCTCCTCTACCTGGACACCTACGAGCGCCAGCTCCTGCAGACCCAGGAAGATTCCATGATCCAGCAGGGCCGCATCCTGGCCTCGGCGTTGGCGGGGGAAAACCTGGCCTCCGAGGCGGCCGCGGTGCTGGGACGCCTGGGGGGCCGGGTGGACTCTCGCCTGCGGGTGGTGGATTCCGCCGGGCGCCTGGTGGCCGACTCGGCGGCCATGGCCGGGCCGGGGGCCGGTATCGCGCGGCCTGGGGAAGCGCCCGAGCCCTCCGCCGCGGCTTCCAGGACGGCGGAGGCCGTGGACGGCATCATCGGCGACAAGGAAGCCAACGAACAGCTCCTGTACCGCCTGGTGGTCTGGCCCCTGAACGTGGCCAGGCGGCTCTTCCTGCCGCCGCGGGCGGAGTACGCGGGAGCGGAGTACTACTCGGGCGCGGACACGCTCCTGGGGCAGGAGGTGCGGGCCGCGCTCTCCGGGCGCTACGGCGCGGCCACCCGCCTGTCCACGGGCGGCCAGGTGTCGGTGACGCTGTACTCGGCCATCCCGGTCTTCGATGGATCGGGCACAGGCATCGCGGGAGCCGTGCTGGTGTCGCGCTCAAGCTACAACATCCTGGTCAAGCTCTACGAACTGCGACTGGACGTGATACGCATCTTCATGTTCTCCCTGGCCGCGGCGCTGGTGCTGTCGCTCGCACTGTCCCTGACCATCACCGTGCCCATAGCCAGGCTGCGCGCCCAGGCGGAGTCCGTGCTGGACGGCGCGGGCCGCTTCAGGGGGCGATTCACCGGCCTCCGCCGCCGCGACGAGATCGGGGACCTCTCCCGCGCGCTCGCGGCCCTGTCGGAAAAACTGGAACGCCGCATATCGTACATAGACGGCTTCACCGCGGACCTCATGCACGAACTCAAGA
>JAKLIU010000372.1 GCA_022709445.1 Spirochaetota bacterium
CTCCGCCGACGTGTTCGGGGCGGACCTGGTGGTCATGCCCGAGCGACGCGCGGCCAAGGAGACGGACACGGTGGCCCGCAGCTCGGCGGGAGCCTCAGCCTGGGTGCCTGCGGCGACGGTGGCCAACCTGGCCCGCGCCCTGGAGTCGCTCAAGGAGGCGGGGTTCTGGACCTACGCGGCGGACATGGGCGGGCAGTCGCTGGCCGCCGCCGAACTGCCCCGACGGATGGCCCTCGTGCTGGGCGCGGAGGGTTCGGGCGTGTCGCGCCTGCTCAAGGAGCGCTGCGACGGCATCCTGTCCATCCCGCAGCGCGGGCACGTGGATTCCCTCAACGTGTCCGTCGCCGCGGGCGTCTTCCTCTACGAGCTGCGTTCCCGGCTCGACCGGACCGGGACGGCCCGTAACTCCTGAATCAGAGGGTCCAGATCTCCGAGTAGTCGTGCTCCCGCTCGCACCAGCGGCACACGAAGCGGTTCCCGCCGCCCGCGTCCGCCCTGCGCACGAAGTGGGTGTCCACGCTCTCCTCGTGCGAGCGGTGCGACACGCAGTTCTCGTTGCGGCAGGACAGCTCCCCGAAGTTGTATATCCGCGGCGGCATGCCCAGGCGGTACTTGCGGACCACCTCGTGGTCCTCCACCAGGTTGAGCGTGCAGCCAGGCGAGACCGCCCCGAGCTTCTTGAGGTCCTTCTCGCCGAACGAACGCAGGTCCGGCACGGAGATGATGCCCTTGAAGACCTCCGGCCCGCGGTTCGAGTGGTACACGCCGTGGGAGGAGCGGAGGTCCAGTCCCAGCACCCTCCGTATCTTGTCGATGCGGTCCCAGATCTCCTTGAGGGGCCTGCCCGAGGCGATGTGGTCTATCACGAGCCCCGTGTCCACGGGCTTGATGCCCACCTTGCACTCGGGCTTGGCGCGCTTCAGGATGGGAGCCTCCACCACGAACGGCTCCTCGGCCCCGTCCCGCCGCTTCCCCTCGCCCTGGAAGTCGTGCCCGATCACGCCGGCAAGCATGGCCATCTCCACGGCGCGGGTCCAGTAGCCGTTGGCCGACTGGGCGTCCCAGCCGTTGAGCGGGGTGTCGTCCAGGAAGGTGGGGATGGTCGGCGCGCGGCGGTCGCGCGGCAGGGGGTGGTAGAAGCGGGCGTCCCGGGGGATGCGGCCCAGCATGTCCTTGCGGAAGGTGACCGCTCGCCTGAGCTGCGGCGCCTTTTCCAGCACCGACTCGCCCATGCGCTCCAGCTGCAGGCGCGTGAAGTACCAGATCGGGGCCGCGTCGCCGGCGGCCAGGTACTCGTCCAGGGAGTCGAAGCTCCTGAGCTCGAAGCCGTTCTTCCGCATGGTGTCCACGTAGTACGCGGGCATGGCCAGCTCCGGCGGAGCCACCAGGTCCACCTTGACGTTCCGGAAGGCCTTGAGGCCGTCCGCCTTGGAGTGCACCGTGCGGCCGTGGTAGAGGTCCCCCACCAGGGCCAGGTGGATCGAGTCGTCCTTCCAGCCCAGGCGCTCCAGGAAGCTGAACTCGTCCAGGAATTCCTGGGTGGGGTGTTCGTGCTTGCCGTCCCCGGCGTTGATGAACACGGGCCGGGCGTGGCCCTCCCGCTCCGCCCAGGGTCCGAGGTACTCCTCCAGCCAGCGGCACACGCCCTCCAGCTTGGAGCGGATCACGAAGCATGACTCGGGGGCGTAGCCGACCAGCATCTTGATGGTGTCGGTGATGCTCTCGTTCTTGGCGAAGGACGAGGTGGCGGAGTCGAACATGTTCACGCGCACCCGGTGGAACGCGGCCGCGTTGCGGAAGCTCTCGCGCGTGCGCGTGGAGTTCTCCAGGAAGATCAGGTAGGCCGAGTAGTCCGGGTCGTCGATGCGGAATCCCGACAGGTCCCCTCCTGCCGCGGCCGCCGCCTTGAGCTCCCTGGCCTTCCGGTACAGGTACCGCTGTTCGTCGACCGAAAGGTCGTTCACCACGCTGATCGACCTGCCCTTGAACGGTCCGTCCCTCCGCATGCGCTTCCTCCTCGCGTTCTCGATCGCCGCCATGGGGCCCGACGCCCCCGGCCGGCTTTCAGTGCCAAAAAAAAGCGGACAGCCAACCGGCCGTCCGCTCCATGATCATGGCGCCACCCTCGATGCGGTGGTCAATGCCGTGGGTTCCAACAGCAGGAACCCTCCCTTGGGATCCTGGGCGACCAGCTTGCCGCCGGTCTCCGACAGGAAGGTCCAGCGGGTCACGGCCTCCGAGCTGGCCTTGAGTTCCA
>JAKLIU010000373.1 GCA_022709445.1 Spirochaetota bacterium
CGGAAAGAAAGACTAACTGGAATACAGACCACAGAGGCACAGTGCGATCCGAGCAGTGCGCAGGATCGCAGGGGTTCCAGGGGGTGCGCAAGTATACTTGCGATCCCCCTGGGCGGGAAGCATGGGGGGCAGATCCCCCCACACCCCCCTTGCGGCGCTGCGAGTCTCGCGCCGCACTGTGTCTCTGTGTCTCTGTGGTTGCCTTTAGGAGACCAACATGAACGGACAGACCAGGTGGTTCGCGAGCGACAACAACGCGGCGACGCACCCGCGCATCATGGAGGCGCTCGCGCGCGCCAACGCCGGGCACGCCGTCGGATACGGGGACGACCCGGCCACGGCACGGGGGGAACGGGCCGTCTCTGCCCTGTTCGGCGGGACGGGCACGGCGGACGACCCGCTGGTCCGCTTCGTCCTCAACGGCACCGGCGCCAACGTCTACGCCATAGGCTGCCTGGCCGGCCAGGGCGATGCGGTGCTCTGCTCCGACTGCGCCCACATCCTGGTGGACGAGACCGGCGCGCCCGGGGCGGTCACCGGGGCCCAGCTGGTCCAGGTGCGTACCGTCAACGGCAAGATCGACGCGCATTCCCTGGAGCACGCGATAGCGGACTATTCGGACATGCACAAGCCCTGTCCACGGGTCCTGTCCCTGAGCCAGCCCACCGAGCTGGGCACCGTCTACACCCCGGAAGAGCTGCGCGCGCTCTGCGACATCGCGCACCGCGCGCTCATGTTCGTGCACGTGGACGGGGCGCGCCTGTCCAACGCGGCCGTGACCCTGGGCACGGGACCGGCGGAGGCCGCAGGGGACGCGGACGCCGTATGCTTCGGGGGCACCAAGAACGGCCTCATGTTCGGCGAGGCGGTGGTCTTCATGCCGCGCGTACTGGGGGCACTGCCGGACACCGCGCGCCTGCGCAAGACGCGGCTGCAGCTGGCCAGCAAGATGCGCTACATAGCCGCCCAGTTCGAGGAGTACGCCCGCGACGGGCTCTGGCGCGAGAACGCGGAGCACGCGAACGCAATGGCCGCGCTCATGGCCGACGGCGCCCGCGCCCTCGGACTGCGCATGCAGTATCCCGTGGAGGCCAACGCCCTCTTCACCGCCATCCCGCGCCCCGTGGCGGAGCGCCTGAAGCAGGACCGTTTCTTCTACGACTGGGAAGGCGGCCTGGTCCGCTGGATGGCCTCCTGGGACACCACCCGGGAGGACGTGGACGGCTTCCTGGCCGACCTCAAGTCGGCCCTGGACGCCCACCGCGCCGGCAATCCCGGCCGGGACCCTGCCGAGCAGTCCGAGCTGCGCGGCGTGCTGGAAACCAATCGCGGCTTCCTCAGGGCCAACTGGAACGACGTGGAGCGCTTCACCAGCGACGAACGGCTCGGCGTGCGCCCGCCCCCGTTCAACGTGGCAGTTCCGGGAAACGCCGACATCACCACGCTTCCCGACCCGCGATCGGGCGGACTGGGCGGCAAGAGCTTCGCAGAGTGCGTCAACGAGCGCAGGAGCAGGCGCAAATTCTCGGAGGCTCCCCTGTCGCTGGAGGAACTCTCCTGGCTCCTGTGGTGCTCAGGCGGCGTCCGCGACGCGCGGGAGAAGTACGCCTTCCGCACCGTCCCCTCGGGCGGCTGCAGGCACGCCATGGACACCCTGGTCTACGCCAGGCGCGTGGACGGACTGGCGCCCGGCCTCTACCGCTTCATCCCGGTGGGACACCAGCTGGCCCTGTTGTCCGCCGCCAAGCCCCTGGCCGGTGACGGGTCCGCGACCGGGAAGGCGCTCGACCTGGACAAAGCCATGGACGAGGCCCTCCTGGGCCAGCTCTACGGCTGCGCCGCCCTGATATGCTGGACCGCGGTGCCCTACCGCATGGAGTGGCGCTACACCGCCGCGGCCGCCAAGATCATCGCCCTGGACGCCGGCCACGCCTGCCAGAACCTGTACGGAGCCTGCGAGTCCCTGGGCCTGGGCACCTTCGCCCTCGGCGCCTACGACCAGGCCGCCGCCGACAAGGCCCTGGGCGTGGACGGAGTCGAGGAGTTCGCCCTGTATTTCGCCCCGGTCGGAAGACCCTGAAAGGAAAGCGGCATGCCCGTTCCCGTGTACTTCATGGACGCCCGCGCCCGCAGCGCCAAGAACAGTTCCCTGTCCAAGATCGCCACCCTCCTGGCCAAGGCGGCCGAGGCCAATCCGGAAGCCGTCCGGGCGGACGACCTGTGCGCCATCAAGATCCACTTCGGCGAACTGGGCA
>JAKLIU010000374.1 GCA_022709445.1 Spirochaetota bacterium
CAGCACGGGCGTCAGCCCGATGAGCGCGCTCACCACCCCCGCGTTTGCCCGCTGGACGGCGAACAGCGAGAGGGTCACCCCGATGAACGGCCCGAACACCGCCCCGGCCAGGGTGGAGCCCATGCCGACCCGGTTCCCGAGCGCGGCCTTCAGGGAACGTCCCCGGTCCCAGGCCAGGGATACCGCCAGGAAACCCGCCATGCCCACCGCCACGCGTATCTGCGTCCCGGCCACCACGGAATAGTCGCCCAGCCCCTGCTTTGACAGGATCATCCCCACGGATTGGCCCACCGACGACAGGAAGGCGAAGAGGTAGCCCTTGCCGACTCCTCGCGTCGGGTGTCCCGCGAGCGGCGCTCCCGCGAGCGGCGCTCCTACGAGCGGCGCTCCTTCGAGCGGCGCTCCCGCGAGCGGCGGCGGGTTCGAGCCCTGCCGCTTGCCCAGGGTGGCCAGGGCGATGCCGGCGGCCACCAGCGCCATGCCGGCCGCCCCCTTCAGCCCGATCGACTCGCCCAGGAACACGTATCCGAGCAGCGCGGTCATGGGTGGCGACAAAGCCAGGAAGAGCATGGTCACGCGCGAGCCTATGAGCGCGTAGGCCGAGAACAGGAAGATGTCGGCGATGACGAAGCCCACCAGGCCGGACAGCGACAGGAACAGCCAGGCCTGCGGCGGCGCGTCCAGGGGCAGGGGACTGCCGCGCGTCGCCCAGGCCAGCAGGGCCAGGAAAACCGTCGCGAAGGCGACTTTCCAGAAGTTCACGGCCAGCACGCCCACGCGCCTGGTGGCCCGTTCGAACCAGAGCGCGGAGAGGGTCCAGCAGATGGCCGTCCCGAATGCGGCGATTTCGCCTGTTCTGTCCATGGCCGACACTATACCCGGCCCGCCGCGCGGCAGGGAAGGGAGGGCTCGCCGGTTTGACAACGCCGGCGGACATGCTTATCGTTGATCATATACGAGGCTCCGGGCCCAGCGGCCGCGGCGGCCCCGGGAGGAGGGCGTATGGCGGTTATTTGCGTAGCCCGCGAGCTTGCGGCGCTCGGGGACGAGACCATCCGCGACCTGGCCGAGATCACCGGCTACCGGGCCGTCGACAAGGAGTACCTGGAACGGCGCATGGGGGAACTGGGCGTGTCCCCGGAGATACGCGCCAAGTACGACGAGAAGAAGCCGGGCTTCCTGGCCTCCCTGTCCCAGGGACGGGACGACTACCTGCATTGCCTGAAGACGGTGCTCTTCGAGGAGGCGGCCACGGGCGACTGCATCGTCGCGGGCCGCAGCGGGTTCGCGGTCTTCGGCGGCGTGCCCGGCGTGATTTCCGTCAAGCTGGTCGCTCCGCTGGACGTGCGGATCAGGCGCATCGCGAGCCACTTCCAGTGCGACGACAAGCGCGCGGAGAGCCTGGTCAGGCAGAGCGACCACGACCGCAAGGGCTTCCACTCCTACTTCTTCAACGTGGACTGGTCGGATGCGGCCAACTACGACCTGACCGTCAACACGGCGCGGGAGCACCCGGCCACCATAGCCAGGATCATCGACCAGCTGCGCAACCTGGTGATCACCCTGGAGAGCGAGAAAGCCTGCCTTGCCAGGGTGCGCGAGCTGTCGCTGGGCCAGAAGATCGTCACCGAGATCGTCTATAAAGAGAAGATCCCGGTGCACTTCCTGGAGGCGGACGTTCGCGGCGATTCGGTCACCCTGCACGGGGTGGCCAACACCCAGGGCGCCATCGACGCGGCCAGGAACGCCGCAGCCGCCGTGCCCGGCGTATCGAAGGTGCAGAACGCCATCCAGGTGGTGCAGGAATTCGCCGTCATGCCGTAGGCATGACGAGTCGTGCCGTAGGCATGACGAGTCGTGCGGTAGGCATGACGAGTCGTGCGGTAGGCATGACGGGCATTCCCTCGCGGGCCCGATTGCGGTAGGATCCAGCCATGACGTACATCACGGGTTTCCATGCGATGGAGGAGATCGTGCGCGCCGGCAGGCAGGGCGGAGCCGTCCTCCTCGTGGCCCAGGCCGGTCCCCGCGTGAAGCGGATCCTGGAGCAGGCGAACAAGGCCGGCTTCCCGGTCCGTCAGGCGGGCGCATCCGAGCTGGACCGGCTGGCTCCCGACAACCGCGGCGCGGCCATAGCCATGGAAGGCGAGGCGCGGACGGCCGGGCAGGACCTGGACTCCTGGCTGGAAGGGCTCGACGCGGCCGCCGACGGCATCGTGCTGGTCCTGGACCACATAGAGGA
>JAKLIU010000375.1 GCA_022709445.1 Spirochaetota bacterium
AGGCGGGAGAGCAGGGGACGGTACCGGCCGACGATGGCCCTGTCCAGACGGTGCACCAGGAAACACAGCTGGTTGGACAGGAGCAGCTCCGGGTGGGCCATCAGCCCAGCGCCTGCAGTATGGCCGACTCCATGGCCTCGGGTTCCACGGCCGGCGCGAATCGGGTCACCCCGGTGCCGTCCCTGGAGACCAGGAACTTGGTGAAGTTCCACTTGACGGATTCACCGATGGCTCCCGGAGCCTTCTTCTTGAGGTACTTGAAGACCGGGTGGGTCTTGGGGCCGTTCACCTCCACCTTGGACATGAGGGGGAAGCTGACCCCGAAATTGCGCTCGCAGAACTGGGCTATCTCGGCGTCGCCGCCCGGTTCCTGGTGGGCGAACTGGTCGCAGGGGAAGCCAAGCACCACCAGGCCCTTGTCCTTGTACGAGCGCCAGAGGGCTTCCAGTCCCTTGTACTGCGGGGTGAAGCCGCACTTGCTCGCGGTGTTGACCACCAGGACCACCTTGCCTTCGTAGTCCTTGAGCCGTTTCTCGGAGCCGTCGTTGCCGGTGGCGTTCAATTCAAACAGTGAGCGTTCCATACGTCCTCCCATATCAATGTTGCAACAAACTATATTGCACACAACTGATAAAGTCAAGCCTCGGTGATGGTCCATGCTTGACCGCCGGGAACGGCGGGTATACAATCCGGCTATCGGTCGGACGACCGACCGATAGCCGGGGGTAACCATGTCACTCTACACGATCTTTGCCAGGATCTACCAAGCCGCCTTCAAGCTCGTCGTACCGTTCTTCCCCTGGAGGGAACCCGAACTGCTCGAGGGGCCGGGCAGCGTGCTGGGCTTGCCGGAGCTGCTCCGCCGGAAGGGCATAGGCCGGCTCCTGGTGGTCACCGACCGCAGCATCCGGCAGCTCGGGCTCATGGATCCCATGCTGGCGCGGCTGGACGAGGAGAAGATCGCCTACGCCGTGTACGACGGCACCGTGCCCAACCCGACCATCGGCAATATAGAAGAAGCCCTGTCCCTGTACCGGGAGCGGGGCTGCCAGGCCATACTGGCCTTCGGCGGCGGTTCGCCCATGGACTGCGCCAAGGGCGTGGGCGCCAGGGTAGCCCGGCCGCGAAAACCGGTGGCCGCCATGAAGGGCCTCCTCAAGGTGGGCCGCAGGCTGCCGCCGTTCATCGCGGTGCCCACCACGGCAGGCACCGGCAGCGAGGCAACCCTGGCCGCGGTGATCTCCAACCCGGCCACCCACGAGAAGTACGCGATCAACGACCATGCCCTGATCCCGCGCTTCGCGGTGCTGGATCCCGAGCTGACCCTGGGCCTGCCCCCGGCCATCACCTCGACCACGGGCATGGACGCCCTGACCCACGCGGTGGAGGCCTTCATAGGCGGGAGCAACTTCGGCGGCACCGAGCGTGCCGCCATCGAGGCCACGCGCCTGATCATGGAGAACCTGGTCGCGGTGTACCGAGACGGCCGCGACCCGGCCGGCAGGGGACGGCTCCTGCGCGCCTCCTACCTGGCCGGCTACGCCTTCACCCGGGCCTACGTGGGCTACGTGCACGCGATAGCCCACACCCTGGGCGGGTTCTACGGCGTGCCGCATGGGCTGGCCAACTCGGTGATCCTGCCTCACGTGCTCGAGTACTACGGCAAGCCCGCCTGGAAGCGCCTGGCCCTGCTGGCCAGGAAGTCCGGGGCCGTGAAGGACGGGCAGGACGACGAGGCGACCGCCCGGGCCTTCATCGACCGGATCCGTTCCATGAACCGGGAGATGGGCATCCCCGCGCGCATCGACGCGATCAAGGAAGCGGACGTGCCGCTCATGGTCTCCCGGGCGCTCGCCGAGGCCAACCCCCTGTACCCCGTGCCGCGCATCCTGGGGCGGGCGGAAGTGTCCGAGCTGTACGCCATCGTCGGAGGCGCACGGGCAGCCGGTGCCGCCGGGGGAAGGAGCGAGGGATGAGCATGACGATAGGCGAGGCCTGCACCGGCTGCACGGCCTGCGTGCGCGCCTGCCCGGTGGACGCCATCCGGGGCGAACGCGGGAAGCGGCACCTCATCGACCCGATGAAGTGCATCGAGTGCGGGGCCTGCGGCCGCGTCTGTCCGGCCTCCGCCGTGACCGACGGGGACGGACTGGCGGTGGAGCGGCTGATGCCGCGGAGCGCCTGGGCCAAGCCGGTCTTCGACCTGTCGCGCTGCATATCCTGCGCCG
>JAKLIU010000376.1 GCA_022709445.1 Spirochaetota bacterium
CGGCTCGCGGGTAGAACTGAGCCTCTACCTGCCCGGGGGCAGGATCGGCAGCCAGGAGTTCACCCTGGCCGGCGGGGAGCTGGAGCGGCGCGTCTACGAGTACCTGGACGGCCGGCTGGTCTCCATGGAGATATCCGTGGGCGATGGCCCGGCGAGGGTGCTGCGCTACCTGTACGGACCCGATGGTCGCCTGCTCTCCGTCCGCGAATCGCCCGGTCCGGATGCCGCCGCAGCAGCCGGGGCGGGAGCCGCGGCCCCCGGTCCATCCGGCAGCGCGTCCTGGCACTACGAAGGCGGGTACGCGGAACTCAGGCGCTTCGACGCGAACGGCAGGCTGGCCGCCATCCTCCGGTACCAAGGCACCCGCCTCGTCTCCTCCGAACGACTGTCCTGGGACGGGGAGCTCCTGGCCACCCGGAGCCTGTCCGACCCGGAACGCGGCACGGAGACGGTCATCGTCCATGACGAGCTCGGCCGGCCCGTCGAGGAGCGCGTGAGCTCCGCGGATACGGGCCTCCGCCTGACCAGGCGTGTCTGGGACGCGGAGGATCGCCTGGCGAGCGAGGAGACGGAATCCGCCGGCACGGTCAGCCTCCTGGAGTACGCCTACGACGAATCGGGCAGGCTGGTGCTGGAACGTCGGCTCGTCGACGGGACGCTCGTCCTGTCCATCCTTTACCTGGAAGGCGGCTCGCGCGTGGAGGAACGGTACGACGGCGGAGTCCTGTTCGCGCGGGAACACTGGGAAGGCGGACGCAAGGTCCGCGAGGAGATCGTCAGGGACGGCGTCACGGTCCGCGAAAGGACCTTCCCGTGAGCGGGCGGTCCTGGGTGCGTTTCGTCTCGGGCCGCTGGTACCGTACCGGTCCGGACGCCGGGTCGTCGCTGGTCCCGGCCGCCGCCGGGATAGCCGTGGGCGTGGCGGCGCTGGTCGTGGTCATCGGGGTCATGAACGGCTTCCAGATGGGCTTCGTCGACGCGGTGCTCGAACTGGACAGCTACCACGTCCGGATGGAAGCGGGCGACGCCGACGCGGGGGCCCTGGCCGATCGGGTGGCGGCCATGCCCGGGGTGAGGGCGGCGCTTCCCTTCGCCGACCTTCGCACCGTGGCCACCAACGACCGCGGCCGCTCCGAGCCCCTGCGCATCAAGCTGGTTCCCGCGGACGCGGCCGCGCGCGACCCGGCCCTGGCCGAGCGCCTGGATTTCCGCGGCCCCGCCCTGGAAGCGGCCGACGGGCTGGTCATGGGAGAGCTCCTGGCCAGGGCGCTCAACGTGGGACCGGGCGACAAGCTGTCCGTGCTCGAGGTGACCGCCGGCGCGGAGGCCGGAGTGGGCGCGCGCATGGTCCGGGTCAAGGTGGCAGCTATCTTCCACTCCGGGTTCTACGACTTCGACTCCGGCCTGGCCTTCCTGCCCGAAGGCGCGGCCGGCGGGCTGGGGGACTCGGAGCCGCGGATCGTCGGCGTCAAGCTGGACGACCGCTGGGCGGATGCCGCGATGGTGGAATTGCTGCGCGGCCCCGGAAGCGCTCCCGGTGCCGTCGAGAGCTGGAGAAGCTACAACCGGGCATTCTTCGGCGCGCTCCGCATGGAAAAGGGCATCATGATGACCCTGGTGGGGCTCATCTTCCTGGTGGTGGGCGTCAACATATTCCACGCCATGCGGAAAGCCGTGTTCGGCCGCATGGAGGAGATTGCCCTCCTGAAGGCGGTCGGTGCCGACTCGCGGTCGATCAGGGCGACCTTCCTCCTCAACGGCCTGGCCGCGGGAGCCGGAGGTGCCGCCATCGGGATGGCGGCCGGGCTGCTCCTGGCCGTCAACGTGAACGGGGTGTTCACCCTCGTGGAGTCGGCGCTCGGCCTCCTCGCGGGCGCGCTTGGGCTGGACGGCAGGTCGTTCGAGTTCTTCTCCCCCGACTTTTTCTACGTCGGCGACGTTCCCGTGCGCCTGCCCTTCGCGGAAGCGCTCTTCATCTACCTGGCCGGGGCGGTGTCCGCCCTGGCCGCCGCCTGGGCGGCCAGCGACCGGGTATCGCGATTCCGGCCCTCGGAGGTCCTCAGGGATGAATGATGCAGTGATGAAGTGCGCCGGCCTCAGGCGCACCTTCCAGAGCGAGGCGGAAGAACTCCACATCCTCAGGGGCGTCGACCTGGAACTCTTCCCGGGCCAGACCGCCTCCATCACCGGCCCCTCCGGCTGCGGCAAGAGCACCCTCCTGTCCA
>JAKLIU010000377.1 GCA_022709445.1 Spirochaetota bacterium
GCCCTTCTTGCGGAGGTAATCCCTGAGGGTCAGCCTGATCGCATCCTCGTCCTCGACGATGAGGATGAGCCCGCGCTTGTCTTGTTCCATCCGACTAACGCACCTTCCCGGCGAATTCGACTACCGTATCCACGACCGCGGTCATGTCCAGAGGCTTGGGCAGGAAGGCATCGGCGCCGGCGGCCAGGATGCGGTCCTTGGCTATCGCGCCGTCCAGGCCGGTCACCGCCAGCACGAACGGCTTGCCGAAACAAGGGTCGGTCTTGATCTTGTGGCAGATATGGAACCCGTCCAGGCCCGGCAGGTCGATGTCCAGTACCACGAAGCCCGGCCGGTGGTCCGCCACGAAGGCTCCCGCCTCGAAGCCGTCGAAGGCCTGGTAGACGGTGAACGACGAGGCTGCCTTCTCGAAGAACCGCTTCAGGAGGTCGTTGAGGATGCGGTCGTCATCGACGATGAGTACCGCCGACCAGTCTGGATCGCAGTGGCGATCCTCCGCCAGTTCAGGGGGCAGGCGCATGCCCCGGCTGGCCAGGAATGCGCCCAGGTCCTCCGAGTAGACGCGGTACTGGCCGCCCGGGGTGGTGAAGGCCTTCAGGTAGCCGTTCCGTATCCAGTTGATGGCGGTCTGGTTGACCACCCCGCACAGGTTGGCCACTTCAAGGGCTGAAAAGATACGGATTTTTTTCTGCGGTTTTCCCATCGATCCCCTGCTTTCAGCGGTACACAGTGCATAATAATCAATATATCCAGAATATCAAGCAAAAATATCGAGAATGGGGAAGCCGACGGGACGGGACGTTGACCAAAAGCCCGCAAGAGTCTATACTCCGGCGGCTACCATGCCATGAATCGCGAATCGCCGCACGTGGCTTCGCCGACCGAGGATAAGCGATCAAGCTCCGGCCCGCAAGCGCTGGCCGGGGATGGACATACCGAGGAGACATCGTCATGAAACGAACCTATCAGCCCAGCCGGACCCGCCGCGTTCGCAAGTTCGGTTTCCGCGCCCGCATGAAGACCAAGAGCGGCAGGCTCGTCCTCAAGAGGCGCCGCGCCAAGGGACGCGCCAAGCTCAGCATTTCCGACGAGCAGAAGAAGTACTGATCCCCGTGTCCAACGACGAACGGCCCGCTCGCGGCTTCCGGTTCAGGAAGTCCGAGCGAATCCGTACGCGGCGGGAGATCGGGTTGGTATTCGAGCGGGGCAGCCGCTGGTCCGTCAAGGGCCTCCGGCTCCACGCGATGCCGAACGGCGGCGCGGATACCCGCGCCGTTTTCGTTACCGTGCGCAAGTACGGGGATGCCGTGCGGCGGAACAGGGCAAGGCGGGTCGTGTCCGAGTGCTGGCGGCTGGCCAAGAACGGCGCCAGGCAGGGCTTTGACCTCGCTTTCGTCATCTATCCCGGTCCGGATACGGCCGCGGACAGGGCGCCGCAGATGAACGAACTCATCCGACGCGCGGGGCTGGTGGCCTGACCCGGCCATGGCACGCCTGCCCGCGGCGATCCTCAAAGGGACGATCCGCTTCTATAGAACAGTCATTTCCCCGCTCAAACCGCCCTCCTGCAGGTTCTACCCCACATGTTCTGCCTACGCGCTGGAAGCGATAGAAAAATACGGAGCTGTCCGCGGTTCCATCCTCGCCGCCAAGAGGATCTTGCGTTGCCATCCTTACAACCCGGGAGGCTTTGACCCCGTACCATGAGCATCAACGAACCCAATGAAGGCGCGTTCGACAAGCGAACGCTGATCGCCATCGTCCTGATGGTAGTGACCGTGACGGTTGGAATGACGGTGCAGAGCATCTTCTTTCCCAAGCAACCCCTGCCGGTGGAGCCGCCCGCTTCCGCCGTGACGACCGCTCCCGCCCAGGAGGCGGAACTGGCTCCGGCGATCCCCGGCGTCGACTTGGTCGTGGTGGACGACGGCGGACCCCTGGCAAGGCAGGAGTACGTCATATCGACCGACCTGTTCGAAGCCCGGTTCACCAACGAGGGCGGCGAGCTGGTTTCGCTCCTCCTCAAGGACCACCTGGACAAGGGCCGGCCCGTGGACATGTTCCTGGCCAACGACTCGGGCCTGGACGGTTTCTCGCTGGCCTTCGGCGGACCGGGCTCGGCCCCGCTCACCGCGCTCATGAACGCGAGCCAGCCGGCTCCCGGCGTCATCGAGTTCAGCAGGGTGTTCATGGCCAAGGGCGCCTCCGGCGCCGACGTGCCGTT
>JAKLIU010000378.1 GCA_022709445.1 Spirochaetota bacterium
CCACCATCCCCCGGATCGCGGGCGTGTCGTCCCGCTCGACCACCTGGTTGAGTTTGCGCAGGCCCAGGCTCTTGAGCACGAGCCGCTGGCTCTCGGGGGTCCCGATCATGCTGCGCACGTACTGGACGCGGATGGTCTTCTTGGCTTCGGTCTTCTTGGCTGTACGGGCGCTCATGACATGAACTCCTCGACGGACTTGCCGCGCTTGCGGGCCACATGCTCCACCTTTTTCAGGTTGTTCAGACCCTGGATCGCGGCGCGGATGACATTGTGCGGGTTCTTGGTGCCCAGCGACTTGGTCAGGATGTTGTGGATACCCGCGGCCTCCATGACCGCCCGCACCCCGCCGCCGGCGATGACGCCGGTGCCCGGGCTCGCCGGCTTCAGAACCACCAGCGCCGAACCGAACCGTCCCATGATGGCGTGGGGGATGGAGGTACCCTTCATCGGAACCTGGACCATGTGCCGCTTGGCCTGTTCGATCCCCTTCCGGATGGCCTGGGGAACTTCCTTGGCCTTGCCCTTGCCGAAGCCCACGCTCCCGTGGCCGTCGCCGACCACGACCAGGGCGCTGAAGCTCAGGTTCTTGCCGCCCTTCACGACTTTCGTCACGCGGTTGATGGAAACCACCCGCTCGATGAATTCGGCTTCTTCGGTGTTCAATCGGTTGTCTCTGATATCCACGACATTCCACCCCACGTTAGAATTTCAGCCCCGCCTCGCGGGCGGCTTCGGCCAGGTTCTTCACCCGGCCGTGGTAGATGTATCCGCCCCGGTCGAACACGACCTGGGCCACACCCTTGGCCAGGGCCCGCTGGGCGACCAGCTGCCCCACTTTCTTGGCGGCATCGATGTTGCTGCCCTTGGCCACCGCTTCGCGGAGTTCCTTGTCGACGGTCGAGGCCGACACGATGGTCTGGCCGTTCGAGTCGTCGATGACCTGGGCGTAGATATGCTTCAGGCTCCGGAAGACACACAGGCGGGGCCGGTCGGTGGTGCCACTGACCTTGGTCCGCACCCGGACGTGCTTCTTGAGATGGCGTTCCATTCGCGATTTGACTTTAAACATGCTGTCACCCGCTCGTTAGTAGTCTTAAGCCGTCTTCTTGCTTTCCTTGAGCTTGATGGTCTCGTCGGAATAGCGAATCCCCTTCCCCTTGTAGGAGTCGGGTTTGCGGAATCCGCGGATCTCCGAGGCCACCTGGCCGACCTGCTGCTTGTCGATCCCCTCGACGGTGATGGTCGCGACGTAATTGTTCAGCTTCTTCGGACCCTTCTCCGCCTTGATCTGGATCCCGGCCGGGATGGGGTACTCGATCAGATGGGAGTAGCCGAGGGTCAGCACCAGTTTCTTGCCCTGGACCTCGGCCTTGTACCCGATGCCGATCACGTCCAGCTCGCGGCGGAAGCCGGCGGACGTGCCGGTGACCATGTTGTTGACGAGGCTGCGGACCAGCCCGTGAACGGTGCGTTGCTGCTTGGAGTCATCCCGGCGGGCGACATGGATCGCGCCGTCCTTGACTTCGCAGGTGATCCCGTCCGGGCAGGCCTGCTGCAAGGCGCCCTTGGGCCCCTTGACTTCGATCACGCCGCCCTTGATCTGGAAGGATACGCCGGACGGCAGCTTGATAGGTTTTTTTCCGATTCTCGACATGGTATGAACCACTCCATCCGTAATCAGAATACGGTGCAGATCACTTCGCCACCCACGCCCTGCTTGCGGGCGTCCGCGGCGGTCATGATCCCCTTGGACGTCGATACGATGGCCACGCCCAGTCCGCCGAGCACCTCGGGCAGTTCGTCCGAGGCCTTGTAGACGCGGCGGCCGGGGGTGCTCACCCGTTTGATCTCTTCGATGACGGGCGTGCCATCCGTTTCATATTTCAAGGCGATGTGGATATCTTCCATCTTGCCGCGCCGCTTGGTGATGAAATCCTCGACATACCCTTCCTGCTTGAGGATCTCCACCAGGCGGAGAACCAGCTTCGACTTCGGCAGCACCACGACAAAATGCTTCGCCTGGAGCGCATTCCGGATCTTGGTCAGGGCGTTGGCAATGGGGTCCGACACACTCATGGCATTACTCCCGGATCAGTGATCACCAGCTGGCCTTGATGACGCCGGGGATCTTCCCCTCGTCCGCGAGATTCCTGAAGCAGATGCGACACATCCCGAACCGGCGAAGGTATCCCCGCGGCCTTCCACAAACGCGGCATCG
>JAKLIU010000379.1 GCA_022709445.1 Spirochaetota bacterium
GAAGCTGGACTGGCGGAAGATGCTTCAGCAGCGGATGGGGATCTAGCCCCGCCGCGAAAAACGGGGCGTCTGCGGCGTCTTCGCATCGTCCGCTTATCCTCACGTGCAATAGCACGCTCCGGGAAGCGGACTCGCTCATCCTTGCATCCATCCCCGTTTTTTTGCGGCGTCCCTGTTCTGGAGAGAGGGCGTCTGCGGCGTCTTCGCGTCGTCCCCCCGGTGCTCACGTGCAATGGCACGCTCCGGGTTTATGCCGGAACGCGAAATTCCGCCACGGAGACACGGAGACACGGAGAGGAAGAAGGGCTGGCGCTGTCGCGTCGGCCCATCCTTTGCCTGGATTCCCCGCGGTGGCTCCGTGGTCAGGTTCCCTCGGTCTGTTCCATGACCGTTTCCCGGCTCATCACTCCTGCTGTCGCATCTATCCGGCTTCTTGATTGTGTTTGCCGCGGAATCCCGCCACGGAGTCGCTTTCGAGAGGCTCTCGAGTTCGCGGGATCATGGGTGTCCCGAAAAAAAAACGCCCCCCGCGAAGCGGAGGGTGTTTTTCCGGGACAGGACCCGTGATCGTTTCGGAACAAGGTCATTGTTCGCCCACCGGGAGGCGGTGGCGGGATCCTAGCGCTTGGCCTTGGGGCGGATGAGCTCGAAGCCGGTGTACGGAACCAGGGCCTTGGGCATGCGGACGCTCCCGTCGGCTTCCTGGAAGTTTTCCAGTATGGCGACGATGGCGCGCGAGCAGGCGAGGACCGTGCCGTTGAGCCCGTGCACGAACTTGTTCTTGCCGTCGTCGTCCTTGTAGCGGACGTTCAGCCTGCGCGACTGGAAGTCCGTGCAGTTGGAGGTGCTGGTCACCTCGCCCCACTCGCCGCCGTTGCGGCCGGGCATCCAGGCTTCCAGGTCCCACTTGCGGTAGGCGGGGGCGCCGAGGTCTCCGGTGCAGGTGTCCACCACGCGGAACGGTATGTCCAGGGCCGTGAAGATTTCTTCCTCTATCAGGCGCAGTTCCTCGTGCAGCTTCCCGGAATCCTCCGGCAGGCAGTAGACGAACATCTCGGCCTTGGTGAACTGGTGCACGCGGTACAGGCCCTTGGAGAACTGGCCGGCGGCGCCGGCCTCGCGGCGGAAGCAGTGGGACACGCCCACCAGCTTGAGCGGCAGATCGGCCTTGTCCAGGACCTGGCCGGCGTAGTAGCCGCCCAGGGTGATCTCCGCCGTGCCGATCAGGCAGAGGTCCTCTTCCGCGAGCGCGTAGATGTTGCTCTCCGCCCCGCGCGGGTTGAAGCCTATGCCCTCGAGGATCTCGGTCTTGGCCAGGTCCGGGGTGGAGAAGGGCATGAAACCCTTGGCCATCAGGCGGTCCATGGCGAAGCGCATCAGGGCCATCTCCAGGATCACGCCCTCGTTCTTGAGGAAGTAGAACTTGGTGCCGGTGACCTTTGTTCCCGCGTCGAAGTCCAGCACGTCCAGGAGGGCGCCCAGGGCCACGTGGTCCCGCGGCTCGAAGTCGAATTTCGTCGGCGTGCCGACGCGCTTGACCTCCAGGTTGTCCTTGTCCTCCTTGCCCACCGGCGCCTCGGGGTGGGCCATGTTGGGGATGCGGGACATGGCGTCGGCCAGCTCCTTCTCCACCGTCTCCGCGCGGGACTCGAGGGCGGAGATGTCGTCCTTGAGCGACTTGCCCTCGGCGATCAGGGCGGCGCGGGCGGGCTCGTCCAGCTTGCCCTTCATGAGGGCGGCCACCTCGTTGCGGCGGCGGCGCTTCTCGTCCAGGGCCTGGATGGCCGCGCTGCGCTCGTCGGAGAGCCTGACGACCAGTTCCGGGTCGGCCTTCATGAAACGGTTCTCGATGTTCCTGCGGACGGCGTCGAGATTGTCCTTGATGAATTTGAGGTCTAGCATGGTGCCAGCATGATAGAAGAAAAGCGCGGCAAGGGCAATCGGGCGGCCCGCGTCCGGCCCGGGCCTGCGGGTAAATTCGAGCTGGCGCGCGGGGCGGGACGGTTGTATACTGCCGGACATGAAAACATTCTTCGTATTGGCGCTGTCGTCGGCCGTCGCGCTCGGCTCCTGCGCCACCGGTTCTTCCGCTCCCGCCCCGGCCGTCCCCGATCCCGTCCCGGCCCCGGTGCCTGGATTGGCGCCCGGTCCCGTGGAGTCTATCGTCATCCTGTCGGGAAACGACGGCAAGCAGGAGGAAGCCTCCATCGCGGTCGT
>JAKLIU010000038.1 GCA_022709445.1 Spirochaetota bacterium
CGCGGCGTGGCCAGTCCGGGCGGCATCCCGCCCAGATAGGGGAAGCCCGGCAGGAAGCCTATCATCCAGACCAGGTAGTCCGCGCCGGAATGCAGCCGCACGATCTCCCCGGGCGACAGTCCCGTGGCGGCCGACACCGCTTCCATGTCCGGGGCGAACTCCGCGTCGTAGCAGACCGGCAGGACCAGGGTGCCGCCGGCGGCGTCGCCTGAGACGCCGTCATCCGGCGAAGGGTTCCGCGGCCCGGCTTCGAGGAGGGACAGGCGCCGCCTCAGCCCGGCCTCCAGATCGGCATGGCCGGTCAGGAACGGGTCGAACGCCACCAGGAGCGAGTCGTAGCCGGGCACGGTCTCCACGAGCCCGGGCAGGCGGTCCCGCGCGAGCGAGAGCGAGAGGGCGGCGACGATGGCGCGCGTCGCTTCCGACATGCCCCCCGGGAAACAGGCCAGCAGGGCGGAATCCCCGTACGGATGGACGTCCACGGTTCCTCAGCGCCGCGCCGGCGGGGCCACTGTCATGCCGCGAGAGGCCAGCGCCGCCGACAGGGCTCGGGCCAGGGCCACGGCTCCCGGATGGTCCCCGTGCAGGCAGACCGTGTCGGCCCGCATGGGCACGGCCGCCCCGCCCGCGGACTCCACCCTGCCCAGCTCGATCATCGCCAGGGTGCGGCGCACGCAGGCCTCCGGGTCGTGGATCGTCGCGCCGGCGGCGGAGCGCGGGACCAGGCTGCCGTCGTCCCGGTAGGCGCGGTCGGCGAAGAACTCGCGCACGAAGCGCAGGCCCAGGGCGCGCGCCGCGTCCTCCAGGGCGCTGCCCGGCGGCCCGAACAGCGCGACGCCCTCCCCGCATTCCGCGCAGGCCAGGGCGACGGCCCGGGCCAGGGACGGGTCGCGGGCGGCGTCGTTGTAGAGCGCCCCGTGGGGCTTGAGGTGGGCCAGGCGTGAGCCGGCGGCCCGGGCGAAGGCTGCGAGGGCCCCTGCCTGGTAGAGCACGGCATCCCGCATCTCGCCGGGAGAGAGGGCCATGGACCGGCGGCCGAAGCCCTGCAGGTCGGGGTAGCCCGGATGGGCGCCGATCGCGACGCCCCGGGCGACGGCCGCCTCCACGGTCCGGCGCATGACCACGGGGTCGCCGGCGTGGAAGCCGCAGGCGATGTTCGCGGAGCTCACCAGGGACAGGAGGGTTTCGTCGTCCCCCATGCTCCATGCGCCCAGGCTCTCGCCCAGGTCTGCGTTCAGGTCGATGGTCACGGGTTCCTCCGCGGGCGCTTCACGACAGCGCGCCCCAGGACCGGCCGCTTTCCCCGCCGTCCTCCCCGAGCGCGATGGCCTCCAGGGCGGCGACCAGGGCCGCGCGCACGGACTCCAGGGACATGGTGGGCGTCGGATCGGCCGAGCCTGCAGCCTGGGCCGGCATGGGCGGCACGTGGATGAAGCCGGATGCGAAGCCCGCTCCGGAGGTCGCGGCGTGGTGCAGCGCGCGGTACATGACGTAGTTGCACACGAAGGTGCCCGCTGAGTTGGACACCGTGGCCGGGATGCCGGCGGCCCTGATGCGCGCGGCCATGGCCTTGACCGGGAGGGTGCTGAAGTAGGCGGCCGGCCCTCCGGGCACGGCGGGCAGGTCCACGGGCTGCCTGCCCTCGTTGTCCGGGATGCGCGCGTCCACCAGGTTGATGGCCACGCGCTCGACCGTGATGCCCGGGCGCCCGCCGGCCTGCCCGACCGAAAGGACGGCGACGGGACGGTGCAGCTCCAGGGCCTCCAGGAGGCGGTCGAAGGACGAGCCTATCGCGGTGGGCAGCATTACTGTCGCGATGCGGGTTCCGGCGACCTCGGCCGGCAGGAGGGCCAGCGCCTCGCCCGCGGGATTCCGGCTGTCCCCGCCGAAGGGATCGAAGCCCGTAACCAGGATGGTATCCATCGACTCACCGCCTTGACGGGCATCGAGTTTGTCATCCCCCTGCCGTCGGCCAAGCCTATCCGCGCCCCTCGGGCCTGTCAATCCGGAACGCTTCGCGCCATACTCTGGGCATGATCGACCGATTCCTGTGGGCGGACTGGGACGAGGCGCCCGCGGCCATGGACTTCGAGCTGACCTGGGCCGGCGCGCTGGAACGCTGCGTCCGGCTCCGCGACCGTCTCGCGGCCACGGAGAGCCCGGGAGACGCCTCCGCGTGGAAAGACGCCGTGGAGCTCTACGTCCTGGCTCCCGCCATCGTGAACGTGGCCCTCAACCACCGCATCTGCGTCGACTTCGGGCTTCCGCTCCACCCGACGGAGTACATCCAGCTGTCCGGGCGCGGCAGCCGACGATACGACGGAGCCTACGTCGCCGCGTCGCGCGCGCTCTTCGTCGACGCCATCGCACTGGCCCGGGCCGCGTTGCGCCTGGACCCAGGCTTCCCCGCGATGGCGGAACGCTTCTCGGCGGCCATGCCCCCGGGCTTGCGGGATTTCGTGTACACCTCGCGCGCCGACCGATACACCTGGCGGGGCGCGGAACCGGCCAAGGTGAGGGCCCTCGCCGATTCGGTGCTGCGCGAGGGCCGGCCTGCGCTGGCGGTGGGGGCGGCCCACGGCGCCATCATGCCCGGCCTGCTCCTGGCGGAGTACCTGGATTGCCCGCTGTGGTTCGTGCGCTTCAGCATGTTCAAGCGATCGGACGCTGAGCCGGTCATGTCGGACCCGGACCGCGAGCGCATCGGGACGGCGGCGGGCACGGTGCTGGCCTTCGACGAGGACTCCGCCTCGGGCGCCACCCTGAGCCTGCTGGCCGCGAGGATCCGGGAGCTGGCTCCCGACGTCCGCTCGGGCGTGGTGATACGCCACGTCAGCTCGTCCTTCATGCCCGACCACGTGGGCCGCACCTGGTCGGACTGAGGGGACGTTCAGTCCAGGGCGGCCATCAGGTCGCCGTAGCTGGCCACCGGCGGCATGTTGGCCAGGAGCGCGTCCACCAGGGCCGGATCGAAGCTGGCGCCCCGTTCCGTCCTCACCACGGCGAGCGCGTCGGCGAGCGGCATGGGCGCCTTGTACACGCGCTCGTTGGTCAGCGCGTCCAGCACGTCGGCGATTGAGACGACCCGCGCCTCCACGGGTATGCCCTCGCCGCTCAGGCCCGACAGGTAGCCGCCGCCCGCCCACTTCTCGTGGTGGTAGAGCACGATGTTCTTGGCGACCGGGTCGATCTCCTCGTTGTCTATGATCCGGTGCCCGATGCGGACGTGCTCCTTCACTTGGGCGAACTCCTCCGGGTCCAGGGCGGAGGGTTTCTGCAGGATGTCCTTGCGCACGCCCACCTTGCCTATGTCGTGGAGCGGCGCGTACAGGCGTATCCGGTCGACCAGATCCCCGTCCAGTCCCGCGCTCCGCGCTATGTGGGCGGAGAGCTGGGCGATGCGCATGATGTGGCGCCCGGTGTCTTCGTCGAAGACCAGGTTGGCGCTCTCCAGCGTCGACACCATGGCCAGGGTCAGGTGCCTGATCCGGCAGGCCTGCTCCTCGATCAGCAGCTTCTGCCTGGCGGCGGTGACGGCCGTCTTGATGGTCAGCACCAGGTCGTGCCGGTTCCAGGGCTTGGACAGGTAGCGGTACAGGACGTCGTGGTTGACCAGGGCCACCACCGCGGACAGGTCGGCGAAGCCGGTCAGGAGGATCTTGAGGGCGTCGGGCACCAGGGCGTGGGCTTCCATCAGGAAGGCGTCCCCCTGCATGACGGGCATGCGCTGGTCCGAGACCAGCACCGGTATCCGCCCGCCGTCGGCGAGGATCTCGCGCACCAGGTCCAGGGCCCGCCGCCCGCTTTCGGCCAGCTCCACCGAGATGTCCCCGAAGAACGGGTCGCTCTTGAGCTCGTGCTTGAGGCTGTGCAGGATGATGGCCTCGTCGTCCACGCAGACTATGTACTCGCGACCGCTCATGCTCCCTCCCCGCCGGCCGGGCGGACGAGCCCGGGTCCGCAGTGGTCCCGTATCACCCCGATGAGCTGGTCGGGCTTCCAGGGCTTGCGGAGCACCGCCAGCACGTTCGGCGCGGACCGGACGCGCTCCTCCGCTCCGGGATCCGCCTGGCCGGTGATCATGACCGCCCTGATGGCCGGGTGTTCCCGTTCCACCCGGTCGAGGAACTCGTCGCCCCTCATCCCGGGCATCAGCCAGTCCGTGATGATCAGGACCAGCTCGATGCCGTCCCCGGACAGCTCGGTGATGATCCTGAAGGCCCCGTACGCGTCCAGGGCCGTCTCGTAGACGAAGGCGTCCCCGAAAACCGACTTGAGTTCCTGCCTGAGCGCCATGAGGATGATCGCCTCGTCGTCGACGCAGAGTATCGCCCGCCTGGCTTTCATGAGCGCCCCTTCCTCGTCCCGCCGGGCAGTTCCACGATGAACGCCGTCCGGCCCGGCTCGCATTCCAGCCTCAGGCTGCCCCCGTGCCGCTCCACGATGCGCCGGCAGATGTCCAGTCCCAGGCCCATGCCCTCCCCGGCCTTCTTGGTGGTGAAGAACGGCTCGAAGATGCGCTCGTGCAGGGACTCCGGGACGCCGGGGCCGGAATCCGAGATGGTGACCCGGGCGCGTCCGTCCACCAGGGCGGTGGAGATCCTGATGCGCCCCGAGTAGCCCATGGCCTCGGCCGCGTTCCGCAGCAGGTTGAGCCACACCTGGTCCAGCTTGTCGGCCGAGCCCGGGACCTCCACGCCGGCATAGTCGCGCGTCACCTCCACCCCGTGCTTGAGCATGTTGTGCATCAGGGTGAGCACTTTCTCCAGCCCGGCTTCCAGGTCCACCGCGGTCCCGCCCTCCGCCCCGTCGGGAGCCAGGTAGGAGCGCAGGGCGGAGACGACGCCGGAGGCCTTCTCCCCGGCCAGCTCGATGATCCCCGCCATGCGCCGCGCGATCACCGCCGGCGCGGCGCGGCGCAGGATCTCCGCGGCGCCCGGATCGTCCAGCCAGGGACGGAAGCGCTCCCAGCCGTCCTGCAGGCCCAGTTCCACCAGCAGTTCCGCCAGTTCGTCCGCGCGGCCTATCCCCGCCGCTTCCAGCGCTTCCCGGGCTGCCAGGCGGCGCCTGCGGTCGGAGACGCTCATGTCCGGCAGGCCGCCCGTGCCGGAGGCCGCGTCGCCGAGCTCCGTGAAGAAGCCGAGCCCGGCGGCGGGCAGGCCGGCGAGGAAGCGCGCCAGTTCCATGAAGCGGCGGTCGAAAAAATCCAGGAGCAGCCGGTTGGAGGAGAGGATGGCCCCCAGCGGCGTGTTCAGCTCGTGCGCTATGCCCGCGGCGAGCTGGCCGAGGGCGGACAGCTTGCCGGAATCCACCAGGCGGTCCTGGGCCAGCCGCAGTTCTTCCAGGGAACGTTCCAGCTCCAGGGTGCGGTCCGCCACCTTCGCCTCCAGGTTCTGGTTGGCGGCCTGCAGGGCCTCGCTCTTGGCCTGGATCTCCGCGGTCATGAGGTTGGCCAGGGCGATGAGGTTGTTGGTGTCGACGTAGCGGCCGGCCGGGACCCGCACGGCGTAGTCGCCGCCGGCTATTTTCCTGAAACCGTCGAAAATGGGGACAAATGCTTTTTTCACCCTGTCCAGCACCACCAGCTTGATGGCCAGGGTGCTGGCCGCGACCATGGCGGCCACGAGCGCCGCCGTCACCTGGAGGATCTCCTTGCGCAGCTTGACCACTTCCGCGTCGCTGAAGTGCAGGCGGTACTCGCCCAGTTCCAGCCCGTCCCTCGCTATGGATCCGCTGATGGACGGAATGGCCGAGCCCGGATCCGGGCTTCCCGCCATCAGGATGGGTCCCGTGGCCGTGGACTCCAGCTCGATGCCCGATATCCTCCCCGTGGACAGGAGGGTCTCCCCGATGCGCCTGGCCTGCTCGTCGTCCAGGACGAAGAGCGGCTCTTCCAGGATGGCCTGCAGCTCCGCGGCCGTCCGCAGGGAATCGGCCCTCAGGTCGGCTGTCATGCTCCCGGTGATCACCCTCATGGCCACGAGCTGCGCGACCAGCACGATGACTGCGGACAGCGACACCGTGAGAACGCCCATCTCCCCGAGGAGGCTCACCGGCCTCCGCCCGCGGTCCGCAGACACCGGGTCCTCAGCGGTACTTGGCCAGGATGCGCTCGATGGTGCCGTCCGCGAGCATGGCCTTGACCGCCGCGTCGATGCGTCCGGCCAGGGCGGCCGCCGGCGATTTCATGGACAGGGCCAGGTACAGGGGCGTCCTGTCCTCCGGCTGCCAGGCGGTAGGTTCCACGAGCTCCCTGAGGCCCAGGCGGGCGATGTCCCAGCCCAGGTTGGGGTCGGTACCCACCGCCAGGCCCAGGCGGCCCAGGGAGAGCATCTGCAGGATCTGCTCCTCGGTGCTGAGCGGGATCTTGTCCAGGGCGCCGTCGGCGTCGAAGCGGGGGAAGTAGGAGGAGTGGGTGGACATGCCGATGCCCTTGCCGTACAGGTCGTCGTAGGATTTCACGGCGGCCCCCTTGCCGCGCGGCGCGTAGAACATGGGCCTGACGGAGCTGTAGCTGGTGGGCACGTAGACCATGTAGGTTGCCCGCTCCGCGGTCCAGGCTATCCCCGTGATCAGGTCCGCCTGGCCGGCGCGCATCATCTCCAGGGCCCTGGCCCAGGGAACCCGCTTGATCTCGATGGGCAGGCCCAGCCTGGCCTCCAGGGCGGCCATGAGATCCACGTCTATCCCGGAGAAGCCGGATGCCGAGGCCGGATCGTCCATGCGGTAGGGGGGCCAGACCTCGGTGACCATGACCAGCCTGGCCGGCTGGGCAGCCGCCGCCGCGGCGAGGAACAGGCCGAATACGGCGAGCCGGAATCTGGACATGCGCGCCTCCTTGCCCGGTACTGCCTCCAAGTCTCGCGTCGGCGCAGCCCCGCGTCAAGAAATCTTCATATCCCGGCCGGTTCGCGCCCTCCCGCCGCTTCCACCGCGGCTGCCTTGGCGGCCAGGGCCATCCGCTCCGCGACCAGCGCGTCCAGGTCGGCGCTCCCGTCCCCGAGGCAGCGTTCCAGCCAGGCCAGGTCGGAGGCCAGGTCCGCGCGCTTGCGGGAGGAGCACCATCTCTCCACCCTGGCCCTGCCGGCGGGCGAACCGTACACCGCGGCGGCCAGCGCCCTGGAACCGCTCGCGTCCACCGCTCGCCGGAAGATCCGCTCGGGACAGGCCGCCAGGGAGGACATGGGGCTGTCCGCGCGGACCAGGGCGTCGAACTCCTCTCGCTTCCGGGCCCGGGCCTGGCCGAGGTAGACGGCCCGCACCAGGGCCGCTCCGGCCGGCGACAGTTCCAGTCTCCCTGATCGCATGGCCGCGGCGAGCGAGCCGCAGGCCTCGTCGTTGTTGCGCAGGAAGGCGTCCGCGTCCGGGGCCGCGTTGCTCGCGTCCAGCCAGCCGTCCTCGAGGACCGCGGCGGGAAAAAGCGGGTCGTTCCGCCCGTGGTCCCAGGACAGGGGCGCGGCGACCCGGCGCTCGCCTGATGCATCGGTCCGGGCGTACAGGAAGAGGGCACCGAACCGGCCGCCGCGGACCCTGGCGGCCAGGTGGTTCTGGATGACCAGGCGCAGGTCTCCGTCGGACAGCAGGTTGAAGAGCTCGTACAGGGGCAGGTGGACGCGGCGTCCGTCGGCGGTGTCGAAACCGAAGCCGCGCGAGGACCAGGCGCGGTCGCCGAGCGTGCGGGCCAGGAGAGCGGAAGCGGCGGCCATGGCGGCGATGGGATCGGCGGCGCCGGCGGGTTCAGGTTCCGCGACCGCTCCCCGGGCCTCCGCGGACTCGAGCCCGGCCCGCAGGAGCGCCGGCAGCCCCGTGGCGCAGAACGCGACCCCGTCCCCGGGCTTGCCGCGGGCCAGCCAGCGGAAGTCCACGCGGAAGACTGAGCGCCCGGAAAGCGCTGGCGCCGGGCAGGGTCCCATCCCGAAGGAGGCCGGGACCAGGGCCGGGATGCCTGCCAGGCTCGCCTTCAGGGCGGCTGCCGCCGCCGACGCGATGCCCGGAGCGAATCCGGCCGCCGTCCCGGCCACCGGGAGGCACCAGAAGCCGCCCAGGGCGCCGGACGGCGTCTCCGCCTTCCACCGGAACCAGGGCCCCTCGGGAGGCGCCCGGTCGAAGGCGTCCGGCCCCGTGGACAGGGCGGTGACCCGCGCACGGAACGGGACCTGCCCGGCCTCGAAGCAGAGCGGGAAGACCAGGGAGGCGGCCAGGGCGTCCATGGGAGGCACCGGTTCCAGCCTGGACAGCGGGCCGACCGGGGTGGCTGCGGCCTGCGGCAGGGATCGCGTCTCGCGAGAACGCCGGGCCAGCCTGCCCAGCGCGTCCATCAGGCCCATTCCGGCATGCCTTCCCGCACGGTCACGGAATCGGATCCACCGTGTCGCTGTACACGGCCACTCCGTCCTCGATCACCATGATCACGGCGGACTTGACCGGATTCCTGTCCCCGTCAAAGCTCATCCACCCCGTGAACAACTCCAGCTCGGTGGCGGCCAGGGCATCCCTCAGGGCCGCGCCTTCAGTGCTGCCGGCCCGGTTGATGGCGTGGTACAGGATCAGCATGCTGTCGCAGGCGAGCACCGCGATGACGTCGGGATCGTCGCCGAAACGGCCGCGGAACAGCTGCGTGAAGTACTCGGTGTCGGGATCGCCGTCGCCGGAAGCCCAGTGGTTGACGAAGAAGGCGCCTTCCACCGCTTCCCCCCCGTACCGTGCCAGCTCGGGGGAGTCCCAGCCGTCGCCGCCCAGGAACTTCCCCTTGTAGCCCAGCTCCCGGGCCTGCACCATGATCAGGGCGGCGTCGTTGTAGTAATCGGGGATGAAGATGATCTCCGGTCGCTGCTGGATGATCCTGCGCAGCTGGCTGCTGAAATCGGTGGAGCCGGGACCGTGGGTCTGCTCGGCGACGATCCTGCCGCCCAGCTTATCGAACATGGTGACGAACTCCCTCGCCAGGCCCGTCGAGTAGTCGTTCCCCATGTCGTAGAGGACGGCCGCCTTGGTCAGGCCCAGGTACCTGGAGGCGAAGCTCGCGGCCATCACGCCCTGGTACGGGTCCACGAAGCAGGCGCGGAAGATGAAATCCCCGACCTGCGTGACCGCGAGGTTGGTGGAGGTGGGGCTGAGCATGGGCACGCCGGCTTCCTGGCAGATGGGGGCGATGGCCAGGGACACCTTGGACATGAGCGCTCCAATGATGGCGACCGCGCCTTCACGTTCTATGAGCCGCCGACACTCCTCCGCGCCCGTGGGCCAATCGCCCCTGTCGTCGGCCATGACCAGGCGGACGGTCCTGCCCAGGATGCCCCCGGCCTTGTTGATCTCGTCCACCGTCAGCTGGACGCCGCGCTGGATGGATTGGCCGAATATGGCCGCCTCGCCGGTCAGCGGTACCACGCAGCCGATCACGATCTCGTCGCGCGCGGCGCCGCCTGAGCCCGCATTTTTGGTCTCCGGGCCGGCCGCCGCCGGGAACGCGGCGAACAGGAGCAGGGCGAGGCAGGGCAGCTTCAGTGCCAGGTTTTTCATGCGGTTCACTCCCCGGACGCACGTGCCGTAAGGCCGCGTCCGTCCATGCAAGGCTTAAAAAGCGCCGGGCCGACAGGCGCCGCGCACGGCATCCTAGCCCGCATTTCCGCCGGCCGCAAGCGGTTCAGGCCACCGGGCAGTCGACCACGATCTCGTACCGGCCTTCCGCGTTACTGCGCCAGACGGTCAGGTAGCGCCCCTCCCTGCGCTTCACCTGCCCGTCCTCCATCCAGGTGAACAGGCTGGGCCCCGTGGTGAAGCCCAGGGACCCGTCGTCCGACAATGCGCCCAGGTCCGGGGTCCAGTCGATGGCCAGGCGCTCGAGCGCGAAGCTGTCCGCCATGGCCGCACGGATTTCCTCCGGCCCCGTGCGCACCGCCCGGGCGGAGACCATCCTGCCCTCAGCGCCGAAAGGCTCCACCCAGGCGTCCAGCCCGCGCCTGGCCACGTCGTCCCTGAATTCCCTCTCGCGCTCGAACAGCGCCGCCGCGTCCTTCATGCGTTCCTCCCCGTGACGTCCGCAAAAAGAAGAAGCACGGGTCGCCCCGTGCTTCCTTCAATCCCGATGCCCTCGGGCCTCAGCTCCTGGCTTCCACCAGGGAGACCGGCAGTATGGATTTCTCGGTCTCCATGTCGAAGTACCTGGCCTTGTCCATCACCGGCGAGAAGCGGATGTCCTCGCCGATCTTGAACAGGTGGTGCGGGGGCAGGCGGGCCACGACCTGGTGGGACGTGGTCTGGGCCCACACGTGGATCTCGGCGCCCAGGGGCTCCACCACGGTGATGCGCGCCTTGATGTGTTCACCGGTGCTCTTCTCGTCGTAGGGGAGATCCTCCGGCCTGATGCCCAGGAGCACTTCCTTGCCCGCGTAGGGCTTGAGCGAGGCGACGTGGCCGGCGGCCGGCTTGAGGCGGGAACTGCCTTCGTCCAGCACGATGGTCCCGTTCTCCTCCAGCACCTTGACCGACACGAAATTCATGGGCGGCGAGCCGATGAACCCGGCCACGAAGCGGTTGATCGGGTGGTTGTACAGGTACAGGGGCGAGCCCACCTGCTGCACCAGGCCGTCCTTCATGACGACGATCTTGTCGCCCATGGTCATGGCCTCCACCTGGTCGTGGGTGACGTAGATCATGGTGGCCTGCAGGCGGTTGTGCAGCTCGATGATCTCCGCTCGCATCTGCACGCGCAGCTTGGCGTCCAGGTTGGACAGGGGCTCGTCGAAGAGGAAGACCTTGGGGTTGCGCACGATGGCGCGGCCCACGGCCACGCGCTGGCGCTGGCCGCCGGACAGCTGCTTGGGCTTGCGGTCCAGGTACTTCTCGATGTCCAGGATCCTGGCGGCCTCGCGGACGCGCTTCTCGATCTCTGCCTTGTCGATCTTGCGGATCTTGAGGCCGAAGGCCATGTTGTCGTACACGCTCATGTGCGGGTAGAGCGCGTAGTTCTGGAACACCATGGCGATGTTCCTGTCCTTGGGAGGCACGTCGTTGACCAGTTCGTCGTCGATGCGTATCTCGCCGGAGGTGATGTCCTCGAGGCCCGCTATCATGCGGAGCGTCGTGGACTTGCCGCAGCCGGACGGGCCCACGAACACGACG
>JAKLIU010000380.1 GCA_022709445.1 Spirochaetota bacterium
CTCCAGGCGGAAGAGCGTGGTCCTGAAGGGCATGGTGACCGAATCGTCGAAGTACGGGCGCTCCGGCGCGGCCACCGGGACCGCGGAGCTCATCCGGGGCGTGAAGCGTTCCCGCATCAGGTTGGCGTTGACGGTGGTTATGGTCGAGTTGTCGCCGAACGCGCCCTGGCCGTCCCGGCGGTAGAGGCCTACCCTGAAGCCCGACTCCAGCCCCGCCAGGTCGCGGAAGAACTTCACCGCCACCGGGGCCTCGCCCACGAGCATGAAATTCTCTATGGACGAGTAGAGTATGTCCGCCTCGCGCTGGAGCGCCATGCCGGACAGGCTCGCCCGGGTGGATGCCATGCCGAACACGAACACCGTGGCCGCCAGTCCCAGTCCGGCGACGAGGGCCGCCGACACGATCAGGTTGATGCGTCCCGCCAGGCTCAGGCCGCGCCGGGGAACCTTGGCATTCTCTGTTCCGTTCATCGTTCCAGTGTAGCACATGCGGGAGTGCGCGCAAGTCCGGCCACCGCCCTTGTCCCCGGACGCGCGCGCGCGTATCTTGGTTCCATGGGACTCTACGAGACGCTCGCCGCCGATTACGACGCAATCTTCCCCACGGCCCCGGCCACCGCCGCCTTCCTGGGCCCGCCTCCCCGCGACGGGGCACGGGCCCTGGACGCGGGCTGCGCCACGGGCTCGCACGCGCTTGAGCTGGCGCGCCTGGGCTGGACCGTGCTTGGACTGGATCCCGCCCCCCTCATGGTCGCCGCTGCACGTTCACGGGAGCAGCCGTCGGGACCGGGCAGCGCCCGTTTCGGGACGGGGGGCATGCTGGACCTGGGTGCGGCCGCGCCGCCGGGCTCGCTCTCGCTCCTGCTCTGCCTGGGCAACACCCTGCCCCACCTGGCGGGGAGAAACGAGCTGGACGCGTTCGCGGCCATGGCCGCCGAGTCCCTGGAACCGGGCGGCCGCCTGGTCATCCAGCTCCTCAACTACGACAGGATACTCCGCGACCGTCCGTCGGCGTTGCCCGAACTGGGGGCCAACGGCCGCGTGTTCCGGCGCTCCTACGGCTACCGGGACGACGGGTACCTGGATTTCATCACGGAATTCGGGAGCGGCGGGGACTGGGTGCGCGACCTGACCAGGCTCTGGCCCCTGGGACCCGGAGAGCTCCGCGAGGCCCTGGGCGGGGCGGGGTTAGCCGGCATCCGGGAACAATCCGGCTGGGACCGGTCCGCCTTCGATCCCGCGGACTCCGTCGTGCTGATCCTGGAAGCCTTCAGGCCCCGCTAGCGTCCACCCGGACCGGCCGCAGCGCCAGGCAGCGTCCGTCCTCCCCGATCTCGAAGAGGGCCCCGCGCAGGCCGGAGGGCCCCTCGGAGGTTTCCATCTTGAGCGGCATCTGGGTCAGGTTGCGCCGCACGCAGATGTCGGCCTTGACCCCTATCACCGAGTCTTCCGGACCGCACATGCCCAGGTCCCCCAGGTAGGCGGTGCCTCCGGGCAGCACGCGCCCGTCCATGGTCTGCACGTGCGTGTGGGTACCCGCCACCACGGACGCCCTGCCGTCCAGGTAGAGACCCAGGGCTTCCTTCTCCTGGAAGGACTCCGCGTGGAAGTCCACGACGACGAGGGGCCGCCCGGGGCCGGTCGCCTCGGCGGCCAGCACGGCGTCGGCGCAGCGGAACGGGCAGTCTATGGCCTTCATCCACTCGCGGCCCTGCAGGTTCAGCACCAGCCACGATGCGCCGCCCTTCTCGATGCGGGCCCAGCCGCGGCCGGCCGCCCCAGGCGGGTAGTTGGCCGGCCTGAGCACGCGCGGGTCGGCGTCCAGGAGCTCGGCGGAGCCCTTCTTCTCCCAGGTGTGGTTCCCGCCGGTGAGCAGGTCCACGCCGGCCGCGAAGAGGGCGTCGGCCGCCTCGCGCGTCAGCCCGAAGCCGCCCGCGGCGTTCTCGCCGTTGGCGACCACCAGGTCGGGCGCAAGCCCGCGCGCGAGCTCCGGCAGCCCGGCCGCCACGGCGCGTATCCCCGAGTCCCCAACAACGTCCCCGAGCATCAGCACCCGGTATGTCCTCGCCATCTGCAGCCAGCCTTTCACGCCGTAAAGAACGGGCCGCCCCGATGGGCGGCCCGCTGTGGTCATGTCCCGTAAAACACCCGTCAGCGCGCGTATTCCACGATGCGGGTCTCGCGGATGATGGTCACCTTGATCCTG
>JAKLIU010000381.1 GCA_022709445.1 Spirochaetota bacterium
GAAGGGCAGCCAGGCGGGGCTGTCCGCCCTCCAGCCGGCCGACGAGTCGCCCAGGCGGTAGCTCCACTGGACCGCGGCCTCCCCGGGCGCGCGGACCGTGGCTCCGATGGATGTCAGGGTGGAGTTGGTCGAACCCAGGTCCCAGATGGGCGAGATGGCGACGCCGCCGGACGGGGCGTACCGGGCCAGGAAGGGCTTCTCCACCCAGGCCGTGCGCACCCGGAGCTCGTCCATCAGGCCCGAATAGTTCGGTCCGATGTCCAGCTTCCCGCCCGTGCCCGCCTGGAAGGGGAAGACCGTCCCGCCCTGCCGGCCGGTGGACGTGGCGTACAGGACCGCCTCGGGCCTGCCGTCCATCAGGTACTCCAGGAGGCCGGTGGCCGAGTCGAAGCGCAGGAGGTGGTGGGTCCACCTGCCGGGCACCAGCACGGAAGCGCCCTGCATGCTGAAATTGGTGGCCTTTCCGGAGGGATCGGCGAAAAAGTTGATGAACCCGAAGCTCAGGCGGTTGCGCAGGACCAGGCAGGACATCTGCTGGGACAGCCAGGCCGAGCCGGCCTTGCGGGTGGACTTCCAGAGCAGCACGATCTCCCCGCTCTCGGCCTTGACGGGCTTGAGCCAGAATTCGATGGAGAAATCGCCCGAGGGCCAGCCCGGCGTGAACAGCTGGCTGGAAACCGGCTGGAGGACCAGCTTGTTGAGCGGGGCGCGGAAGGTGGCCGCTCCGGTGCCGAAGCGCGCCAGGGAGGCCGGAGCCGTCTCCCAGCCGCCTTCGGGCGCGACCGTCCAGCGGGAGGCGCCATCGGCAGGAGCGCTCCCGTCGAAACCCAGGCGCAGGTCGTCGAACTCGTCCGTGGCCGCCGGTCCGGATGCAAGCACGATGTCCAGGCCGCCGGCGGGGCCGGGCTCGGTCACCGTCCCCGACAGCTCCCATTGCCGCGGGGAAGAGGGCGAGTATGTCGACGCGTCCACCGCCAGCCCGTCCGCGAAAGCGGCCGCGAGCGGCAGCGCCGCGATGAATGCCGTCAAAAAGCCTGCTCGAACGGGTCCGTGGGTCATCGGGCGTATTTCCTCGAGGTCGGAATCTACTATATCTTATTATCGAACGATATGGACGAGAGTAAAGCGAAGCCGTCTGCCGGGCTCAAAGAAACGGCCAAAAAGGCCCCGGCGAGCCCGGGGGTGTACATCTGGCGCGATCCGGACGGCGTCCCCCTCTACGTGGGCAAGGCCCGTTCGCTCCGCGACCGGCTGGCATCCTACTTCCTCTCCAAGCGCGATGCCAAGACCCGGCTCCTGGTGTCCAAGGCCTCCAGCCTGGAATGGATCCTCACCGAAACCGAGTACGAGGCGCTCCTCCTCGAGAACAACCTGATCAAGCGCCACGCCCCCAAGTACAACATCAACCTGAAGGACGGCAAGACCTACCCCTCCATCCGCATCACCAACGAGGAGTTCCCGCGGGTGTTCAGGACGAGGAGGATCGTGGACGACGGCAGCCGCTATTTCGGCCCCTACCCCAGCGCGGACGTCATCGACCGCTACCTGGAGCTGATCCGCCGGCTGTTCCCGCTCAGGCGGTGCAGGAACATGCGCGGCCGGAGCGCGCCCTGCACCTACTACCACATCGGGCGCTGCTCGGCGCCCTGCGTGGGCAAGATCAGCCGCGAGGACTACATGGCCCAGGTCGAGCGCGTGGCCGCCCTCCTGTCCGGCGAGAGCGAGGCCCTGGTGGCCCTGCTGACGGCGGACATGGAGAAGGCGGCGACGGCCCTCCAGTTCGAGAAGGCTGCCTCGCTCCGCGACTCCATCTCGGCGATCGAGGCCTTCCGCGGCGAGAGCGGGATGGTGGATTTCGCCCAGGGCGACCGCGATTACCTGGCCTGGAGCGCCGACGGGAGCCTGGTGACCTTCGTGGCCTTCCAGGTGCGGGGCGGCAAGCTGGTGGGCCGGGACCTGTTCCGCGAGCGCTTCTTCGGCACGGAGACCGAGGCCGCGGCCGGCTTCCTGGCCGCCTACTACGGGCCCGCGCGGCTTCCGCCCCCCGACCTGTACGTAAAGGACGCTTCCGGGCTGGAACTGGCGGCCGAGTACCTCAAGCGGGAACTGGGCGTCGCCTTTTCGCTCTCCACGCCCGGGGAGCGGCGCCACGAGGCCGCCATCGCCATGGCGGAGCACAACGCCCGCGAGGACATGGTCAAGC
>JAKLIU010000382.1 GCA_022709445.1 Spirochaetota bacterium
CGAGGACGGGCCGGTCGACTCGGTCCTCGTGTCGTTCTGGGCGCCGGAGTACATGGGCAAGCCCAAGCTCTGCGCGCGGGTGCCGCGGCTGGCCCCCGGGGAGAGCGCCACCGTGCCCCTGTACGCCCTCTTCGACGAGCGCCTCCTGGAGCTGACGGAGAACAGCCGCACCTCCGCGGAGATCACCGTGGAGTACCGCCTGTTCGGCACCTGGCGGACGACGCGCCACGACCTGAGCCTGGACCTGCACCACCGCAACGCCATGTCCTGGGAGGACGACCGCATGGCCGCGGCCTTCGTGTCCACCACGGATCCATCGGCGCTCTGGTTCTCGCGCTACGCGTCCGGCATCGCGCGCGGGCGCATGCGCACGGCCCTGCCGCCGAACCTGCAGTACGCCCTGGGCATCTTCGAATGCCTCAGGCTCTACGGCATCAGCTACGTCATCGACCCCAACAGCTCCTACATAGCGGCCTCCGGCGACGCGGCCGTGATCGACTACCTGCAGTACCCCAGCCAGACCCTGATGTACCGCGGCGGCGACTGCGACGACCTGTCCATACTGTTCTGCTCGCTCCTGGAATCCATGGGAATCGGCACGGCCTTCATCACCATCCCCGGCCACATCTTCATGGCCTTCGACCTGCAGATGGACGAGGCCGCCGCCCGGGAGCGCTTCTTCGACCCGGCCCTGCTCATCTTCAGGGACGGCCGCGCCTGGGTGCCCGTGGAGATCACCATGGTCAAGGAAGGCTTCGTGAAGGCCTGGCGGGTTGGCGCGAAGGAGTGGCTGGACAACGAGCGCGCGGGCAGCGCGTCGTTCTACCCCATGTCCGAGAACTGGAAGCGCTACCGCCCCAGCGGCCTGCAGGACGCCGAGGCGCGTTTCTCCCTGCCGGACGAGGCGGTCGCCATGGAGGCCTTCGACACCGCCGTGGACCGCTTCGTGGCCCGGGACATCGAGCCCATCGTGGCAAGCTACGAGAGCAGGCTGGCCGTGTCGCGCGATCCGGAGCTCCTCAACCTCTACGGCACGGCCCTCGCCCAGGTGGGCATGCTGGACGCCGCCTGGCCCAAGTTCACCGAGGCTGCGAGGCTGGGCTATCCCTGGGCCTGGAACAACCTGGCCACAGTCGCCTACGTGCGCGGGGACTACAAGCTTGCCTTTTCCTACTACGAATACGCCGCCACCCTGCTGGAGGCCGATCCGGTCGCCGTGCTGGGCATGTCCCGCTCCGCGTACGAACTGGGCCGGTGGACGGAGTCCGGCGACCTCTACGCATCGCTCGCCGCGGACGCGCCCCTCCTGCACGAGCGGTACGGCTACCTGGCCTCGGTCTACGGCGGCGAGGGCCGCGCGTGGTCCGCGGCGGAACGGCTCGGCGGGAGCGTGTGGTCCCGGCCCGGCCTGTCCTTCGCCCGGCCCGCTACATCCGGGGAACCGGAAGCGCCCGTCCTGGCCGCGCTCCCGCCGCAGGTTCCGCCGCCGGTCGAGCCTGTCGCTGCCGCGGAACCGGAGAGCGCGGCGCTTCCCCCGCGCGTCGAACCGGCCGAATCGCCCGCGGTCGCCCCTGCGGAACCGGAGGTCGAGATCGCCGCGACAGTCCCGGCTCCGGCCGTCGACGAGCCTCCGCAGGAGCCTCCTCCCTCCGAGGAGCAGCCGTCCGTCGCCACCGCCGATCCCGCACCGGAGGAACCCGTCCCGGAACCGGCGGGGTACGCCGTGGCGGTCGAGCCGGAGCCCGAAGCGCAGCCCGAACCGGAACCAGAACCCGAGCCGGAACCCATACAGGTCGCGGATTCTGACCCGCTTGTGAAACCAGTGCCGGAACCCGAGCCGGAACCCGTCCAGGCTGCGGTGACCGCCCCGGCCACCCAAGTCGAGCCGAAACCGGAGCAGCACGCCCCGACGCAACCCGGGCCGGTCGCGGCAACGCCTTCCGTCCCGGCGGTCCGGTCCGTCGTCCCGCCGCCCATCGTGGACCGGCCGCCGGAAGATACGGAGCTGGCCGCCAAGCGCGCCGAGTCGGTGGCCGCCCAGGCCGCGCCGCCCGTGCCGGAACCGCAGCCTCTTCCCCAATCGCTCCCCGCGGCGCCCGCCGCCCGGACCGCCGCGCCCCCGCCCATCGTGGACCGGCCGCCGGAAGATGCGGAGCTGGCCGCCAAACGCGCCGAGTCT
>JAKLIU010000383.1 GCA_022709445.1 Spirochaetota bacterium
CCCCTCCAGGTCGCGCCGGTATTCCTCCCGCTCGGCCTCCAGGAAGATGTGCGCCTGGACCAGCTCTCCCAGGGCCCTGGTATTGACCACGGCCAGGGCGAACAGCTCCGCCCCCATGGATCGCGCCAGGACCACCGAGAGACGCACGGCCGAGTAGGATTCCCCGGAGCCGTCGATGTACACGAGGATCCGCCTGATTGCCTGCATCATGCCTCCGACACCTCCCCCTTGGCCGCCGCGAGACGGTTCTTCACCATCTTCATCAGCGTGAACGTGTCCCGCTCGTTCTCCTCGAGCCTGTCCCGTATGAACCGCACGGATTCCTCCAGCTCGGGAACCGCGATCTTCTCCAGCGCGTTGACCTTGCGTATGGTCCGCTTCACCTCGACCGCCAGGCGCATGATCGACACCTTGAGCTCCGCGAGCTTGCCCATCTGCGTGAGCGCGTCTCGGAACTCCTTGGCCGCCGCGTCCAGCCGGCTGCTGGTGCCCATGGGGCTGTAGTAGGGCGGCTTGTCCTGGAAGCTCGTGTCCACCACCGGCAGGGAAACGCCCATCACGCGGCGCTGCCTGAGCTTGATGGACGAGCGCGCGTCCACCGCGTTGGACAGGGAAGCCACCTTGAGCTTGCCCATGGCCATGGACGCGTCCTCCAGGGCGCGGTAGGCCGCGGCCAGCTCGCCGGCGACTCGCTCGTCCCAGGCGGCCGCCTGGTCCACCAGCGACATCAGCTCGGCCACCAGGATGCTCCGCTTCTGGTCCAGGAGCTCGCGCCCGAGCCTGGCGAAGGACAGCTCCTCCTTGAGCTTGAGCATGTTCGACTTGGTGGGCGCGACGTTCCTCATGCCGGCTCTTCCCCGTGGTAGTAGCGGGCCAGCTCCTCGTCGGTGACGCGGTGCAGCTCCTCGGGCGGCAGCTCGCGCAGGGCTTCCCAGCCCAGGTCCAGGGTGCGCTCGATGGGCCTGTCCTCGTCCTTGCCCTGGTTCACGAAGGTCTTCTCCAGGCGCTCGCCGAAGGACAGGTAGCGCTGGTCCAGGGGCGTGAGCTCCTCCTCGCCGATGACCGAGGCCAGGTTGCGCACGTCCTTGACGTAGCTGTACGCGGCGAAGAGCTGGCTGGCCAGGTGCGGGTGGTCGCCCCGGGTCATCCCCTCGCCTATGCCGTCCTTCATCAGGCGCGACAGCGAGGGCAGCCCGGCCACCGGCGGGTAGAGCCCGCGGCCCGCCATGTCCCGCTCGAAGACGATCTGGCCCTCGGTGATGTAGCCGGACAGGTCCGGGATCGGGTGCGAGATGTCGTCGTTGGGCATGGTCAGGATGGGCAGCTGGGTGATCGAGCCGGGCAGGCCCTTGATCATGCCGGAGCGCTCGTAGAGCTCCGCCAGGTCCGAGTACAGGTACCCGGGGTAACCCTTGCGCGAGGGGATCTCGCCGCGGATGGTGGATATCTCGCGCAGCGACTCGCAGTAGTTGGACATGTCGGTCATGATGACCAGCACGTGCATGCCGCGGTCGTAGGCCAGGTGCTCCGCCAGGGTGAGCGCCACGCGGGGCGTGATGATTCGTTCTATGGAAGGATCGTCGGCGAGCGAGAGGAAGAGCGCCACGTTGTCCAGGGTGCCGGTCTCCTCGAAGGAACGCGTGAAGAAACGCGCCACGTCGTGCTTGACGCCCATGGCCGCGAACACCACCGCGAAGTCGTTGGAGCCGCCGCGCAGCTTGGCCTGCCTGGCTATCTGGGCCGCCAGCTCGTTGTGCGGCAGCCCGTTGCCGGAGAAGATGGGCAGCTTCTGGCCGCGGATCAGGGTGTTCATCCCGTCTATGGACGATATCCCCGTCTGGATGAAGTCCCGGGGGTACTCGCGCGCGGTCGGGTTGATCGGGCGCCCGTTGACGTCGCGCTCCTCGCGCGCGGGCGGCAGGGGGCCGCCGTCGATGGGCCGGCCCAAGCCGTCGAACACCCGGCCGAGCATGGCCTCGGACACGCCGATGGACAGCGGGTGGCCGCTGAAGCTGACCCGTGAGCCCGGCATGGTCAGGCCTTGCGTCCCCTCGAACACCTGGGCCACCACCATGTCGTCGCTGGTGTCCATCACCATGCCCAGCCGCGTCCGTCCCTCCGCGTCCACGCATTCCACCAGCTCGCGGTAACCCACCGGGTGGGTCTTGCGGATGAAG
>JAKLIU010000384.1 GCA_022709445.1 Spirochaetota bacterium
CCGGTGATGATGGTCAGCTCGCGGGACGGCGAACGGAGCGCCCAGGCGGTCATCTCCATGGACGGGGCCAAGCCCAGCCCGTGGAGATCCACCGTCAGGGACGCGCCCCTCCGGCCGCGGCGCACGCGCGAGTCGCTCACTTCTGCAGGCCTTCCTTGACGCCGCGCGCGATGGCATCGGCCATCTTCTGGAAGGTGTCCTCCTCCGGCTTGGGCTTGGTGAAGATCTTGACGTAGTTCAGGTGCACCTTGACGGTGGAGGAAACCTTGGCGCCCACCTTGGCCTGCATCTTCTGGATGGCGTTGCGGGTAGCCTCGTCGATGGTGGCGCCCGGGACGATGAGTGCGCCGGTCTCCATCACGTCGTCGGTCTCGATGTCGAAGAGGTAGTAGTCGAACAGGTAGCGCCTGTCGGACTCGCCGGGGAATACGTCGAACGTCTGGCCCTTCACGTACTGTTCCTGGTTCATGCTCTGCTCCTTCTGATCATTTTCGCGAGCGGCGCTGGTCGGCTGCTCGATCTTGGCCTTGATGAAGTCCTCGTAGAGGACGGGACTGCCGGTCTTGACGGACACTTCGAAGCTGTCGCCTTCGATGAAGGCGTCGGTGCGGTTGATCCAATAGCCCAGGCCTATGTTGCCGTTGACGAACTCGATGATCTCCGGCCGGGCCAGATACTGGGCGTCGTAGGAGAACTTGGGCACCTCCAGCTCGGCCAGGGTGCTGAACCCGGCGGCCACGCGCAACGCCCGCTTGTGCTGGGACAGGGTCAGGGTCTGTCCCCAATAGCCCTGCGTGTTCTTGAGCTCGAAGATGAGGAGCACCTTGGCCCCTATCATCTGGCAGGTCCTCACCGTAATGGTCACTGGCATACAACCCCCTCGTCATATGGATATAAGCAATAATCATGCCAACCTGAAACCGCTGGTTTTTCACGAGAAACCGGCGAATTGTCGCTGGAAACGAACCGGCACGGCCTGGAATACCGGATTATTGTCCGCCTTCCCCCTCAGGATCAGGAAAATTATCCGTTTCCAGGACGTTGCGGACGGTCTTCTCATCAACCTTCAACTCCCGCGCGGCCGCCGCAAAGTTGCCGTTCCTGGCCAGGGCGTCCCGCACGATCTCCCGCTTGAAGGAGCTCACCCGCTGCTTGAGCGGGAATGATCCGTCCTCCCACGGCCTGGCCGGCACGGGCGCAGGATCCGCGCCGCCCGGCGACCGTGCGCGGGCCAGGTGCCGGATGGCTCCCGCGAGGGCGTCGTCGACGTTCTTGGATTGAAGCCAGTGGATCTGTATCCACAACGCCAGGCTGATCAGGTCCCTCAGGTTGCCCGGGAAGAGCCAGGTCCCGAAAAAATCGACCAGAGCAGGGTGCGCGGGATCGATGGACAACTCTTCCAGCTTGCCATGCTCGTTCCAGACCTGGCGCCACAGCTCGGGCAGGTCCTCCCTGAGCTCGCGGAGCGGCGGTATCTCGACGGAGACCAGGCTGATGCGGTCATGGAGGTCCGGATCGATGAGACCGGACAGTTCCTCGTCCGTCTTGTGGGAGGCGAACACCAGGTCCACGTCCGCCTTGAGCTCCCTGCCGGATGAACCGACGGGGCGATAGACGTGATCCGGATCCTGGAGAAAGCGCACCAGCATGCGCTGTACCGTCCTGGGCAGGTCCTGCACCTCGTCGAAAAACAGGATGCCACCCAAAGCCTCCCCTATCAGTCCGGGGGAATCCCTGTCCGCTCCCGTGAAGGCGCCCTTCACGTGCCCGAACAGGCTGCTCATGGCCAGCTCAGGCTGCAAGGCTCCGCAGAGTACCGTGTGGACCGGCTTGTCCTTCACCCCGCCCAGGAACCCTTCCACCAACCGGGTCTTGCCCGTGCCCTTCTCGCCCAGGAGCAGGATGGGAATGGACTTGATGCGCGAGGCGGTCATGATCACGTCCAGGCAGCGCCTGAGCGGTTCCGATGAGAGACGTTCAGGCTCGAACCGCGCCTTGACCGAGGCGCCGGAGGATTTCCTGAGGCGCAGGTTCAGGGATTCCAGCGGCAGCTTGAGCAGGCGATAGCGCAGGGCTCCGGCTGGACCGCCGGACCTCACCCAGAGATTGGACGGCTGGGGAAGCTGCCCGGCGTACATGAGCATGGTCCAGGTGGCATGGAGGAC
>JAKLIU010000385.1 GCA_022709445.1 Spirochaetota bacterium
CCATCGCCACGTCCGTCTGGACCGCCATGCCCAAGATGACCGACCAGTCCAAGGCCCTGGTCAAGGGGAGCCTGTCACGCGGCATACGCTACGAGGTGACCATACAGGTGACCCCGGATTCCCGCATGGTCAGCACCCTGCGCCGCACCCTGGGCAAGTCCTTCCGGGAGGTGGAGCAATTCTCCTACTCCCCGTCGGAGACCAAGCTGATCATCTACACCTTCCTGGGCCGGGACAAGGTGGAGGACGGGGTGTACGACGCGGCCGACCGGGCCGGCATGCCGGACATCTACCTGGTGTTCAACCGGGGCAAGGCGTTCACGTTCAACAGCGGCCTGTAGGAAACGGAGTCACGCGGCGCGCCGTCAGGGACGCCGCCGGACATAGAGAAAGTGCATGACCTTTAAGGAGGTTTACGTGAAGAAGTTACTTGGCATTCTGCTTGTGGCCCTGGCCATATTCGCCCTCGCTTCCTGCGTCAGCGAGCCCGGACCCAAGGAGCCCACCCGCTTCGACGAGCCGGTCGCGTATCCGCCCAAGATCCTCGAGCACAAGGGCACCGCCTGGGGCGCCTCTCCCCCGCAGTGGCTGATGGAAGCGCTCAAGGGCTACAAGTTCGTGGAGAAGATGCCCGACTACGCCAACAAGTTCATCGTGCTGGTGGAGCAGGACGGCGAGTCCCGCGAAGGCGTCGAGCTGGCCGCCTCCCGCATGGACGCCATCGCCCGCATCTCCACCTACATGGGCGTCCGCGTGAAGGACACCTTCGCCGGCGCTCAGGTCGGCGACAAGGACAAGATCGAGACCTACATGGAGCGCGTGATCAAGGTCGCCTCGGAGACCAAGTTCGCCGGTTTCATGATGGAGGATTCCTGGTGGACCTACCTGCAGACCTACACCCCCGAGGGCAAGGCCGACAAGCGGATCTACCGCGTGATGCAGCTGTGGACCATCGACAAGGCCGCGCTCACCTCGCAGCTGGACGCCATCCTCAAGGGCGCCGCCGCCGAGGAGCCCAAGACCCCGGAGAAGGAACGCGCCATAGCCGCGGTGCAGTCCGCCTTCTACGAGGATTTCTGATCGTTTGATCGACGTCCGGGGCATCCCTTCGGGGGTGCCCCGGTTTTCGCGCCGAGAGCGTTTGGATGGGGCGGCCGCGAGGGCCATCCGATCCAAGCGCTTTTCCGGTCATCGGACCCCATGCCAAATGTCGGAGGAATCATGAGAAACCGCGTACAGAACGTCCTGCTCGCCACGCTCGCCGCCATGCTGATGCTCGCCTCGTGCGTGTCCTCCCCGGACGCCAAGCCCGGCCTGCAGCCGCCCGCCTGGGCGCTCAGGACCCCCGCTCCCGATTCCACGTACACCTATTTCGTGGGCAACTCATCCGCCGGCGACGGCAACGTGTCGGTGGCAACCGACGCGGCCACCGCCAACCTGATCTCCTCCATCATGACCTACATGGGCGTCAAGGTGAGCGTGGATTCCAGCGCCACGGCCAAGGCCACCCTGGACTCCTACCAGGCGGACATCGTGCAGACGGTCAGGGCGGAGTCCAGCGGCCGCATCGCCGGCTTCCAGGTCAAGGAGAAGACCCTGGTCAAGGAAGCCAGCGGGGCCATCACCGTGTACATCCTGGCGTCCTACATCACCACCGACCTGGAAAAGGAAAAGGCCCGCATAGCGGCCACGTTCAAGGAGCGCGAGGACGCCGTGGCCAAGCCCGAGGCCGCCGGCGATTCGGCGGTGGCCTCCGGCCGATGGTTCGACGCGATCAAGAGCTACGTGGAGGCGGCGGTGGTCGCCTCGGGCTCCGGCATAGACAACGCCGACGTGAAGATGGAGCGCAACGTCAACAAGGCGCGCGGCGTGCTGGCCAAGCTGCGCTTCGTCAGGGTGGACGGCCCCGCGGCCGCGGACCTTGGGAAGGACTACGCCAAACCCTTCAGCGCCAAGCTCGTGTACGGGGAGGGCGACGCCGCCCCCGGCATTCCCGGCGCCGAGGTGTTCGCCGTGTACCAGCGCCGACAGGCCTCCGGCCGCGTCATCACCAAGACCGAACGCGTCCTGACCGACGCCCGCGGCGTGGCCGTGTTCACCCCGCCGGCCCCGGATTTCGTGGGCAAG
>JAKLIU010000386.1 GCA_022709445.1 Spirochaetota bacterium
CTCGTGGGCGATGGTGTTCACCGTCACCTTGATGTCCGGGTTGGCGGCCTGGAAGGCGTCGACGACCTTCTGGAACGCGGCCTTGGGCGCCTCGTCGGACATGTACGAGTTGATCACCAGTTCCTTGTCGCCCGGCTTCGCGCACGCGCCCAGGGCCAGGAGCGCCAGGCCCGCGAGCGCCAACATTTTCAGGGTCATCTTCATTGGTCTTCTTCCTTATGAGAGAGATCCGGTGTCCGATCGCGCCTGTCCTCGGTGCGTGGCGCGTCGGCTCATGGTACCGGATTGGCAACCAGCCATGGGGGGAAGTGTATGGAGAGGTTTTTTGATCTGTCAACCGAAAGTTTCAAATAATCACATTAAAGATCCAGGGGAGGGCAGTGCAGGCTCCTGAAGGCCCCGGGGCTGATGCTTTCCGCCCGTTTGAAAACCCGGCATAGGTAGTTGCTGTCCGAGAAGCCCGACAGCCTGGCTATGTCGGCGACCGACAATTCCGGCCTGGCGACCAGGAATTCCTTGGCCCTGGAGATGCGGTAGGACACCAGGTACTCGAAGGGCCTCATCCGCAGCGTCTGCTGGAACAGCTTGCACAGGTACTGGGGGGTCACGTCGATGAGGGCGGACAGCTCGGCGATGGACAGCTCGGATGCGTAGTTGAGGCGTATGTGCTGGAGCACCGGCCTGAGCTTGGCGTGCCGGGGCTCGGCGTTCCTGGTCTTGGGCTCCAGGGCGACCTTCAGGGCGAGCAGGGTCTCGTACACCAGGAGGGAGGTGCCGTGGAAGGCTATGGCGGAATCGTCGCGGGCGGCCTCGTAGGTCTCGCGGAGCAGGGTCTTCAGGCGCCAGAGGTCGGATATGGCCCGGACGCCCGAGCTCCGGATGCCGGCGAAGTCCAGCACGTCCCGCACCGCCGAGCCCCCGAAGCCCATCCAGTCGGTGATCCAGTCGCCGCTGAGGCTCCGGTATTCGTGGGCCTCGTCGGGCATCAGGAAGAAGCCGTCGCCCGGCCCCACGTCCGTCCTGGCGCCTCCCACCGTCAGCTCGCCGCGGCCGGACAGGCACTGGATCCACTGGTACCAGGGGTAGCCGTCCGGCCGCTTGATGTTCTCCTGCGGCCAGTCGTAGCCGATGGTGGCCAGCACGAAGGGCAGGGATTGCCTGGTTTCGTCCAGGGTAGTGAATATGAATGGCATTGCATTTCCCTTCTTTGGACCAGCAAGCTTTCATATTGTACTATAAAAGATAAAAATGTTCAATTATTATCGCAAAGCGCCGGCCCGCGCGGGGGAAACCGGACGGACCCGCGGAGGGTCCGTCCGTGCCCGGGGGCTAGCGGCGGCCGGGCAGGAAGGTCAGGGCGACGCCGGTCTTGCCGGCGCGGCCCGTGCGCCCGATGCGGTGCACATAGTCGTCGTAGCTGTTGGGCGTCGAGTAGTTGATCACGTGGGTGATGTCCGACACGTCGATGCCGCGGGCAGCCACGTCGGTGGCCACCAGTATGGAGATCTCGTCGCTCTTGAGCCGGGCGATGGCGCGCGAGCGCTGGGCCTGGGACTTGTCGCCGTGGATCTCGTCCACCTTGAAGCCGCGGGCGTGCAGCTCCTGGCCCAGCCTGTCCACCGCGCGCTTGGTGTCGTCGAAGATGATGGTCTTGCCGCAGGCGGCGCCGCCGCCGGTCCCGATGAGCAGGTCGTGCAGCTTGTCCAGCTTGTCGCTGAAGCTGGAGTAGTACACCACGTCCTGGCTGACGCTGTCGACGGTGGAGCCGGTCTTGGTGGTCACCGTGACCGGCTGCCTGCCGAAGCGCTCGATCAGCCTGGCTATGCCGGGCTCCATGGTGGCGCTGAAGAAGAGCGACTGCCGCTCCTGGGACACGCGGGACAGGATGGCGGTGATGTCGTTGACGAAGCCCATGTCCAGCATGCGGTCAACCTCGTCCAGCACCACGAAGTCGAACCCGGCCAGGTTCAGGGTGCCCTGCTGCACGTGGTCCTTGATGCGGCCGGGGGTCCCGACCACCACGCGCGGGTTCCAGCGCAGGTCGCGCTTCTGCATGCCCATGGACGCTCCGCCGATCAGGACGGCGCTCCGCAGGCCGCAGCCCTTCCCGA
>JAKLIU010000387.1 GCA_022709445.1 Spirochaetota bacterium
GCACGTACGCTTCCTCCTCGCCCGGGGCTGCCTCGGCCACGCGCACCCGTCCCGGCTGGCCGGAGCCGAGTTGCTCGCAGAGGTCGCGGATGTAGCCGTGCAGTTCGATGCGCGAGAGATCCTGCGCGTCGTAGAGCCGCTGGTGCACCAGCGCCATGGCGCGGATGCGGTCCTGCGTGCACATGAGGGCTTCCCCGACCTCCGGGTTGCCGGAAAAGTCCGCCTGCAGGGACAGCAAGGCGTTGATCGTCGCCATGTTGTTCTTGGTGCGGTGGTACAGTTCCCGGAGGAGCGTCTCCTGCTCCGCGAGCGACCTGGCCAGGCGTTCCTGGTCCCGCTTGCGAGCCGTGATGTCCAGGTACATGGCCAGCACCCCGTGGCCGTCGTTCGCCTCCCCGGTTTCCGGCGTGGTCTTGAGGAGCACGTTGACGATGCGGCCGTCCTTGGCCACCAGTTCCCGTTCCACGGGCGTTTCCATGCCGGCATGCAGGGAACGGGCAAAGGCGCCCTGCTCGATCAGGGCCCTGGCGGACGCCGGCGTGTAGATCTCCGCCAGCTCGCTGCCGACGAGCTCTTCCCTGCGGTAGCCCGTCGCCTCCAGGAAGGCGGCATTGCACTCGGAGATCAGCTGCCGGGCGCCCTATTCCCGGACAATGATGTACATCATGGGCGCCGACTCGAAGAGCCGGGCGTAGCGCCGCTCGCTCAGCCTGGCCCGGGCGATGGCCAGGTGGAACCCGGACACGGCCAGGCTCAGCGGCCTGAGTGTCAGGGAGAAGGCCAGCATGGCGGCCATCCAGGAGGCTGTTGGCGGATGCGTGAAAATCACGGGTATCGCGATGCCCAGGAGAGGGGCCAGGACCAGGGCCAGGCCGACGGCCCCGCTGGCGAGCGCCGCGGCCAGTGCCGGTCCGGGACCCAGGAGCAGTCCGGCCATGACCACCACGGCCAGGTCCAGGGCGAGGGCAGGGGTCTGGATGGTGCCCGTGAAGAGGACGATGAACGAGAAAATCAGCCACAGCGAGACGACCAGGGCCGTGCTCGCCGCGCGGACGCGGCCTCGATGGGCCTGGCGGGCGACCAGGGCTGACAGGACCAGTATGGCCGCGACCAGGGACTCGGATGCGATCAGGTTTCCGAAGAAAAACGGGCCCAGCAGGCCGGTCGCGACGATGACCAGCGTCATGTCCACGAGCACGGCGAACAGCACGGCGGCGGATCGCGTCATGTCCTCGTCGTCCGGGAACACGGGAGGCGTGAAGAACTTCCGCATGCAGGCGAGCATCCGACCTCCGCTTCGATCCGACGGCTGTATGAAAGCATAGCCGGGCGCCGGTCGTTTGCAAGGGTTCCGGGAAGGGCGTCGCCCGGCTATACTGCGGACTATGGCAAACAGGTTCGCGCGCCGGATACGGGACGGCGACATAGGGACCCCGGAAGAGCTCAAGGCGGAGTTCAAGGCCATGGCCAAGGCCACGCACCCGGACCTGGCCGGCCCGGGCTTCGCCCACGAGTTCATCAGGGTACGCGAGGAGTACGAGTCCGCCCTCAGGGATTTCGGGCGGCACCGCTTCGGGATCCGCCGCCCCGCCCCCCGCGAGCGGGACCGGCAGGGCAAGGCCGGCGAGGCGGCGCATGCGGGGAGTGCGGATGCGTTCGCCGCCATCGGCCTCCTGCGCAAGCGCGGCTTCCCCAAGCTGCCCCGCCACCGCAAGGAGACCCTGCGCTACGAATACGCCCGCTGGTGCTGCCGGCGCGCCTTGACCGGGCTCGGGGAATCGCCGGCGGCCTTCGACCGATTCGAGGCGGCGCTCCTGGACCTGCGCTCCCGGGACGATCCGGCGCTGGACAGGGCGCTCCGCTACCTGGACGCCCTGGTGGAGTACGCCGCGCTCGGCTTGCCCGAGCTCAGGACGGCGCTCCTCCTGGACCTGTCCGCGCTCAGGGCCGACCCGGCGATGCCCGGCGGCGTCACGGCTTTCCTGGAAGCCCTGTCGCGGTCCCTTGGCAAAGGCTCGGCCTTGCCGGCCTGATTTTCCCTCGCGGAAGCGCAGGGCCGGGTCCGGCGCGCTTGACATAATGGAGAGACTGGCTGAAGGTTGTGGCAGCG
>JAKLIU010000388.1 GCA_022709445.1 Spirochaetota bacterium
GGTCTCGCGGAGCACCGGCTCCAGCACGGGATGCTCATACTGGATCTTGGACGGGGCGAACTTGTTCGCGATGTAGGTGGGGATGAGGGACATGGGGCCGGGGCGGTAGAGGGCGACGAGGGCGCTCATCTCCTCCAGGGACTGGAGGCCGATGTTCTTGGCGAGGTCGCGCATGCCCGGGCTTTCCAGCTGGAAGATGCCCATCGTCTGCCCGGAGCGCAGGAGGGCGTAGGTCTTCTCGTCGTCCAGCGGGAGGTTGTCCATGTCCACGGTGATCCCGCGGTTCCGCCGGACCATGTCCACGGCGTCGTGGATCATGGTGAGGGTGCGCAGGCCGAGGAAGTCCATCTTCAGCAGGCCGATCTTCTCCACGCAGGACATGTCCATCTGGGTGGACACGGTCTCGGTGCTGTTGTCCTTGTAGAGGGCCACGTGGTCCGTGAGCGCGTGGTCGCAGATGACCACGCCGGCGGCGTGGGTGCCGATGGACTTGATCGTCCCCTCGAGGCGCTTGGCCAGGCCCCACAGGCGGCCCACCTGCCGGTCCTCGTCCACCACGCGCCGGATTTCGGCGTCGCCCTCGTAGGCCTTGTCCAGGTTGGCCTTCGGGTCGGCGGGGAGCATGCGGGCGAGGCGGTCCACGTCGTTGAGCGGCATGCCCAGCACGCGGCCCACGTTGCGCACGACATCCTTCATCAGCATGCGTCCAAAGGTGGCGATCTGGCTGACATTGTCCTCGCCGTAGGTCCGCTTCGCGTAGTCAATCATGTCCGGACGCCGGACGAAGCAGAAGTCGATGTCGAAGTCCGGCATGCTCACCCGCTCGGGGTTGAGGAAGCGCTCGAACAGCAGGTTGTAGCGGACGGGGTCGAGGTTGGTGATGCGCAGGGCGTAGGCGACGATGCTGCCCGCGCCGGAGCCGCGGCCCGGCCCCACGGCGATCCCCTCCTCGCGGGCGAAGCGGATCAGGTCCCAGACCACGAGGAAGTAGTCCACAAAGTTCATCTGCTCGATGACGCCGCACTCGTAGTCCGCGCGTTTCCGGTGGGTCTCCGGCGGCGGGCTGCCGTAGCGCGCCGCCAGCCCCTCCGCCACGAGCTGGCGGAGGTAGGCCGCCTTCTCCCCGCCCCCCGGCACTTTGTAGTCGGGGATGAGCCGCAGCCCCTCGGGAATCTTCAGGTTGCAGCGCTCCGCCACGGCCAGGGTGTTTTCGAGCGCCTCGGGCCAGCGCGCGAAGCGGCTGCGCATCTCCTCCGGCGACCGGAAGTAAAACTCGTTGTTCGGCAGGCGCATCCGGTCGGCGTCGTCCAGGGTCTTGTGGGTCTCCAGGCACAGGAGCACGTCGTGGGCCTCGCTGTCCGCCTGGTCCGTGTAGTGGCTGTCGTTCGTCGCCACCGTCAGCAGGCCGTGCCGCGCCGCGATCCGCACCAGCTCCGCGTTGACCCGCTCCTGCTCCTCCATGCCGTGGTTCATCAGCTCGATGAGGAAGTTCTCCGGGCCGAACATCTCGGCGTACCTGGCCGCGGCGCGGTCGGCGGCGTCCAGGTCCCCTTCCAGGATGCGCCGGGAGATGCGGCCGCTCAGGCAGGCGGAGGAGAAGATCAGGCCCGCCCGGTGCCGGTCGAGGGTCTCGTCGTCCACGCGGGGCTTGTAGTGCATGCCCCTGAGGTGGGCGATGCTGCTGAGGCGGCACAGGTTGTGCCAGCCCTCCTCGTCCCTGCACAGGGCCACCAGGTGCTCCGCCGCCGCCCGCGCGCTCTTGGCGCTCTTGTCCTCCAGCGTGGTGGGGGAAACGTACAGCTCGCAGCCGATGATGGGCTTGATCCCCGCCGCCCGCGCGGTCTGGTAGAAGTCGAACGCGCCGAAAAGCACGCCGTGGTCGGTCACGGCGCACGCGGGGATCCCGTAGTCCCTGCAGCGCGCCATGATCTCCTTGGGCTTGCTCAGGCCGTCCAGCTTGCTGTAGTGCGTGTGGACGTGCAGGGGAATGTAGGTCTCGGACATCAGGTGAACAGCTCCAGCACCATGTCAAGCGCGGCTTCGGCGGTCTGCTTCTTGACGGCGGCGCGCGTTCCGGAGAACCGGAACTCCCGGCACGCCGTCTTG
>JAKLIU010000389.1 GCA_022709445.1 Spirochaetota bacterium
CCTGCCCAGCCGCGTCGAAGCCAGCCTGGCCGTCCTCGCGAAGGCCGGCGCCGACAGGAGCTCGTGGAAGATGCGCTCCACGTCGCGCTCGGGCATCTCGCGGCCGGCGTTGAAGCGCCTGGCCATGAGCGTGGGATTGTCGGGGCACCAGAGGTCGATGCCCTTCTCCGCCTGGAAGATGGCCAGGAGCTTCTCGTATCGTCCGTCGGCCTCGGGGGCCGACTGGACGCGCCCGCCGTCCGGCGAAAAGGTCTCGCCGCTGCGCGGGTCCCAGGCCAGCTCCCTCGAGTCGATAAAGGCGGCCGGGATGCCGCCGTCCACCACGCGCTCCATGGCGGCGTAGGCGAGCCGCTGCTTGCGCAGGGCTGCGCCTCCGGCGGTGTCCGCGTACAGCGCCTTGATCTCGTCGCGCATGTTCCAGTGCATGAGGAGGCGCTTGTCCGCGGGGAAGAGCGGCCCCGAGTCCCCGTCGCGCAGCATGCCCGCGTGTATGTTGTAGGACATGATGTAGTTGGAGGCGGCCGACATGGCGGTGGCCAGGCGCTGGCTGGCGTCCGAGGGAACGCGCTCGGTGAAATCGTCGCCCAGCCTGGTCATGGCCCACTCGCGGCGCTTCCAGGACGAGCCTTCCTTGAGCTTGCGCTCCAGGTTCCGGTACGGGAAGTTGAGGTGGATGACGAAAGCCAGCTTGTTCGCGTAGAAGTCGTCGGACAGGTGGGCGTAGGGCGACCATGCCGACAGGATGCCGTCCACGGGCAGGAGCGGCCCCTGGTCCACGTGCACGCCCCACTCGAAGGCGCGGTGCAAGCCCTGCATGGCGCCGTCCAGGCGCTCCTTCACCGATTCCAGGCGGGCGAACAGGAGCTGCAGCTCGTCCTCGTCGCGGGCCAGGTGTTCCAGGCAGAACGACGAAAAGTCCGCCTCGTCCCCGTCCTCCCCGCGCCAGTACGAGGCGGCGCAGCGGGCGCCTTCCAGCGCGCGCTGGCGGATGCCGTTGCCGCGCTCCTCGCAGATCCTGTTGACGGTCCGCTCGATGGCCGCGTCGTCGATGTGCACGTTCATGGATTCTCCTTACAAGAGCGAGAGGTTTGCCTTCAGGGCAGCTTCGGGCAGCAGGTCGGCCATGGCCTTCTTCACGTGGGACGCGTCCAGGCCGGGTACCGCCGCGCGCGCCAGCACCACCGCCACCAGGGCCGTGTTCTGCATGCGCGGGTCCGCGAGGTCATCCCGGTGGACGCGGATCGCCGTGCCGCCCCGGGCGGCGACCGCGGCCTCCACGTCGGCGGCGGTAACCGCGGGCGTTGAGCCGGTCCGCACGTCCAGGGCCTGCCAGGTCGCGTCGTACCAAGCCAGGGTGCCGCCGTCCCGCAGCATCAGGGCGGCCGCGCGCAGGGCCTCGGTGCGCTCCAGGGCCAGCACCAGGTCGGCCCGGCCGTCGGGCACCAGGGGAGAGTTGGAGTCTCCCAGGCGCAGGTGGCTGGTCACCATGCCGCCGCGCTGGGCCAGGCCGTGGGTGTCGCATGCGCGCACCTTCCAGCCGGCGTAGTCCGCCGCCCGCGCCATCAGCTCCGCGAGGAGGCCTATGCCCTGCCCGCCCACTCCGGCCATGAAAATGTTGAAGGTTCCCTTCATGATTTCTCCTCGGGATCGGCCGCGGCCCCGTCCGGGGGGGCGCTCCCGAACGGCACGATGGCTTGCACGGGACAGGTCTGCCTGCAGGAGCCGTCCCCTATGCACAGGTCCGGGCTGACGGTCACGCTCCCGTCGGCGGCCCGCTGGAAGCTGGGGCAGGCGAAGCGTTCCACGCACTCGTGGGCGCGCTCGCACGCATCCTGGTCTATGGTCACGCGGCGGGCGGTCCAGCCCGGCTTGCGGCGGGCCTCCCTGGTGAACTTGAGCATGCAGGGGTGGCGGGCGATGATCACCTTGAAGCCCGGCTCGTCCAGGGCGTCGCGCACCATAGCGGTCAGCTCCTTCTGCTTGTACGTGTCCACCTCGCGGATGTTCCTGACGCCCAGGCCCTCAAGGGCAGCGCGGACCGACAGCTTCTCGGCCGGCCCCGAGAAGTTCTTGCCCGTGCCGGGATGGTCCTGGTGGCCGG
>JAKLIU010000039.1 GCA_022709445.1 Spirochaetota bacterium
AGGAACTACCCGGACTTCGTGGTCAACTTCGAAAATGCACCCGGTTCCGGGATCGGCTTCCTCGCCGGCTGGCGCGGCAAGGACGGCGAAAAGTCCGCCCTCTCCTACGTCACCTTCGGGCTGGGCGGCGCGTTCCTCCTGATGGTCGGCCTGATCGCGAGCCCGCAGGCCTGGGGCGCCGGACTCTCCGGGCTTGACGCTTCCTGGCCCCTGTACCTGGTGGCGGCGGGCATCCTGGTCAAGCTGGGCGCGCTGGGCGTGCACGTGTGGCTGCCCGGGGCCTACGCCGAGTCCGACGACGAGGTCTCCGGCTTCCTGTCGTCCTCGCTGTCCAAGGCTGGCATCTACGCGCTGATGGTGGCCATGATCGCCTACATGGGCATACGCGGCGCGCCGGACCTGGCCTGGCGCATCCTGGGCTGGATCGGCCTGGCCACCGCGATGTTCGGCGCCCTCTACGCGATCTACCAGGAGGACATCAAGAAGACCCTGGCCTGGTCGTCCATGGGGCAGATAGGCTACGTGGTGCTGGCCCTGGCCATCGACAGCCAGGCCGGCTGGACCACGGGCGTCTACCTGGCGCTCAACCACTTCCTGTACAAGGGCATGCTCTTCCTGGCGATAGCCGGCGTGATACAGCAAACGGGCACCCGCAACATGTACGAGATGGGCGGCCTCATCAAGAAAATGCCCTTCTCCTTCCTCTCCGTGCTGATGGCCATCATCGCCCTGTCGGGCGTGCCGCCGCTCTCCGGCTTCGGCGGCAAGTGGCTCCTGTACTCCGCCCTCCTGGACAAGGGCTGGTACCTGGAGGCGGCCGTCGCGTTCTTCGCGAGCGCGGTGGCCTTCCTCTACCTGTTCCGCCTGATCCACACCATCTTCCTGGGACAGCCCAAGCCGGCCCAGGAAGCGGTCCGGGAAGCGCCCCTGGCGCTGGTCCTGCCCCAAGCCCTCCTGATGGCCGCCCTCCTGGCGGTGTCCGCCCTGCCCAGGCTCATGCTGGACCCGATCATGGCCGCGGTGGGGCGGTACTTCCCGTCCGCCGGGTTCGCCTTCTCGGGGGCGACCATGGTTTCGCCGCTGGGCTACTGGAACGGCACTCTGTCCATGATAGTGACGGCAGCCGTGTTCATGCTCTGCCTGGCCTGGATGATCCTGAACCTGCACAACCCGCAGATGGTCAAGCAGTTCAATATCGTCTACGCGGCCGAGCGGCCCTACAAGCCGGAGACCACGCACTTCGCCTGGAACTTCTACGCGCCGTACAAGCGCGCCCTGGGCTTCCTGACGCGCGAGCGCGGCGAACGGTTCTGGGCCGCCTTCGGGACCGGGATCGACGCCGTGGGCGGCGCGATCAGGCGCATCTACACCGGCAACGGGCAGACCTACGCCCTCCACGTCGTCCTGTACGTCGTGGTCCTCTACCTCATCATGGGGGCCCTCTGATGGAACCAACACTGCTCGGGCGCATAGGCTACGCCTTCCTCTCCCTGTTCGTCATCACCAACTACGGCCTCCTGCTCATCGGTTCCATGGCGCGCATCAGCGCCAAGGTCCAGGGGCGCGTGGGCCAGCCGGTGTACCAGCCCTACATAGACATCATCAAGAGCTCGGTCAAGCGCAACGCCATCAGCCACGGCATCATGTTCTACCTGGGGCCGGTGTTCCGGCTGGCCGGCGGCGTCGGGACCTACATGTTCATACCGGCGGTGTTCGGTTCCGTGGTGTTCAGGAACTTCTCGGATTCCGGGGATCTGCTCCTGGTCATGTACTTCATCTTCTTCGGGCAGCTGGGCATGGCGCTCGGCGCCGGCGAGGGCGGCCACCCGTACAGCGCCATCGGCGTCAGTCGGGGCCTGGCCCAGATGACCGCCTTCGAGGTCCCCTTCGCGCTGTCGGTGATCGCGGTGGCCATCCAGTACGGCACCCTGGACATCAACGCGATCGTGGGGGCCCAGCAGGGCGGCTTCCTGAACTGGACCCTGTTCACCAACCCGCTGGCCGTGGTCGCCGCCATCATCGCCTTCCTGGGCATGTCGATGCACAACCCGTTCAGCGTGGTGATAGCCCCGCAGGAGATCCCCATCGGACCGCCCACGGAGTACCAGGCCAACCTCCTGGGCATGCTCCAGACCAACCGCGCCATCTTCAACGGCGCCAAGCTGGTCCTCTACATGAACCTGTTCTTCGGCGGCGCGACGAACATCCTGGTGATGGTGGTCAAGACCTTCCTGATCTACTTCATCAACGTGTTCGTGGGCCAGGCCTTCCCACGGTTCCGGACCGACCAGTCGATCCGGTTCTTCCTCGGCGTGCCGACGCTCATCGGCATAGCCTCGGTCATCATCGCGGCAGTGTAGGAGGCGCACCATGAGCGACAAGAAGATCATACCGGCGCCCCTGGCCAACGAGGGGCTCCCGCCCGACGAGCGGGGGCTGTTCTGCGACGCCGCGCCGCGCGAATACGAGCCCGCGCGCGGCATCATGGAGGACTTCGCCAACTGGGCGCGCTCCGAGAGCCTCTGGATCCTGGGCTTCGGCACCGGCTGCGGCGCCATCGAGCTGCGCCCGCTGATGACCAGCCGCTTCGACATGTACCGCTACGGCATCCAGCCCCGCCCCACTCCCCGGCAGTCCTCGGTGTTCGTCATCGGCGGCTACGCCTCGGTGAAAACCCTCAAGCGCATCGTGCGCAGCTACGAGCAGATGATGGGCCCCAAGTTCGTGGTGGCCCTGGGCTCCTGCACCATCAACGGCGGCATGTACTGGGACAGCTACAACACCATCAAGCGCATCGACCAGTACATACCGGTGGACGTGTACATCACCGGCTGCATGCCCCGTCCGGAGGCCCTGCTGGCGGGCTTCCAGGAACTCAAGAAGATCATCAGGGCCGGCCGGGCGGAGGGCCAGAACGAGTACGCCCGCAACTTCGAATGGTTCAAGGCGAACCAGAAGAAGGTCATCAAGGACTGGAACATGCCGGACTACAACTGGTAGGAGACCGTAGATGAACGAACTGGCTAAAGAGCTGGCCGCGCGCTACGGCGCCCGCGACTGGCATGACCGACGCGGGGACCTGTCGTCGACCGTGGTCGACCCCATCAGGCTCCACGACACCCTCGCCTGGCTCAAGGATTCCGCCGGCTACGCCCACCTGTCCTTCGCCACCGCGGTGGACAACATCGAGCGCGGGGTCTTCACCCTGACCTACACGGTGCGCAACCACGAACAAGGGCACAGCCTCATGGTGCACGCCGACGTGGACCGGGCGAACCCGGTCGTCGATTCCATCCACCTCCTCTGGGGGCAGGGCTGGACCTACCAGCGCGAGATGAAGGAATGGTTCGGCATAGACTTCCCGGGCAGTCCCCGCGTGGACGAGGAGTTCGTGCTGGAAGGCTGGGAGGGACCGCCCATGATGCGGCGCGACTTCGACTCGCTGGCGTACAGCGACGCCACCTACGAGGGCCGGCCCGGCCGCGTCACCCACGACCCCGCAACCCGCATGCAGGAACGACTCTACCCGGAGGCCGGCAAATGAGGCGACAGAACGAGCACGTCATTCCCCCGGAAACGCGGGCGACTCCCGACCTGTCGTCGGGCAAGTACCTGGTCATGTGGCAGGGTCCCCAGCACCCCGGCATCACGGGCAACATGTCCCTGCGACTGGTGGCCGACGGCGACACCGTCGTCGACTGCGAGACCCACGTGGGCTACCTGCACCGCGGCTTCGAGAAGCTGATGGAGCGCCGTCTGTGGATGCAGAACTTCCCGCTGGTGTGCCGCATCGCGGTGCCCGAGCCGGACTTCAACGAGTACTGCTACGCCGCCGCCCTCGAGGAGCTGGCCGGCGTGACCGTCCCGGAGAAGGCCGTCTGGCTCAGGACCCTGTCGCTGGAGATGATCAGGCTGGCGAGCTTCCTCATGTGGATAGGCGGCCAGGCCGGCGCCTTCGGGCACGGCACCATCGCCCAGTGGAGCGTCACCATGCGCGACTACGTCCTCGACCTGTTCGAGGAGCTGTCTGGCGGGCGCATCTACCACATGTACATCATCCCCGGCGGCGTGCGCGGCGACGTCCCCGACGGTTTCCTCGACCACGTGCTGGAAACCATGCAGGTGATCAAGAAGAACCTGGACGACATAGAGCTGGTCATGTTCCACAACGCCGTGTTCAAGATGCGCGCGGTGGGGCTTGGCTACATACCGCCGGACTGGGTGGACAAGTACGGCATCACCGGTCCCAACGCGCGCTCCGCCGGCGTCGCCCGCGACCTGCGCAAGGACCTTGGCTACCTGGCCTACCCGCAGCTGGACTTCAAGCTGATCACCGGCGGCCGCTCCGACGCCTTCGAGCGCGCGGAGCTGCGCCTGGCCGAGATGTACCAGTCCATCGACCTGATCCGGCAGATCGTGGCCAGGATGCCCAAGGACGGTCCCTTCCGCGAGCGGCTGCCCAATCCCCTGCACTGGAAGATCCCGGCCGGAGAGACCTACGTGGCCGCCGAGTGCACCCGAGGCGAATACGGCTTCTACGTGGTGTCGGACGGCGGCGACAAGCCCAGGCGCGTGGCGGTGCGCGGCCCCAGCTACACCCACGCGGTGTCGGTGATGGAACGGCTGGTGCGCGGCGTCAACATCGCGGACGTAGCCGGGCTGATGGTCAGCCTGCACACCTATCCGCCCGAGATCGAGAGGTAATGCGATGGACATCAAGGATTTCATAGCGCCCTTCGCGGTCTGGAAGCGCGCCTTCGAAAAGCCCTTCACGGTAAAGAAGCCCATTGACGAGCGACCGGGAGCGCCGCGCTACCGCGGCTTCCACATCAACGACGCGGACAAGTGCGTGGGCTGCGGCACCTGCGAGGCCATCTGCATGAACAGGGCCATCGACCTGGTTCCCGTGGAGGGCCGCGACGCGAAGGAAGGCGACTCGGGCCTCAGGCCGAGGGTGGACTACGGGCGCTGCTGCTGGTGCGCCCTGTGCGTGGACATCTGCCCTTCCGGCTCGCTCAACATGAGCAACGAATACGTATGGATAGACAGCGACCCGGACGTGTTCCGCTACACTCCCGGCGTCGAGCCCAAGCCCTGGGACGGTTCCGCCCTCGGGTACCGCCGCGCTGAGGGCTACCGCCTCCTGGACGGCACGCGCGTGCCGATGCCGGAACTGGACCACCACGAGGCGGTCAAGTCCTTCCTGGAGCTGGTCAGGGGCTGGTCCAGGGAGCAGGCCGAGAAGGAGGCCGACCGCTGCGTGTCCTGCGGGCTCTGCATCGCCTCCTGCCCGGCGCACATGGAAATACCCGGCTACATCAAGGCCGTGCGCGACGGCGACCTGGAAACGGGACTGCGCCTCCTCTACCAGACCAACCCCTTCCCCGAGGCCTGCGGGCGCATCTGCACCCACCGCTGCGAGGAGGCCTGCTCGATCGGCACCGACGGCGACCCGGTGGCCATACGCTGGCTCAAGCGCTACATAGCCGACCAGGTGGAGCTCGCCGACTACTCCAAGGCCCTGCCCAGGAAGGAGGCCTCCAGCGGCAAGCGCGTCGCCATCGTGGGCGCGGGTCCCGGCGGCCTCTCCGCCGCCTACTACCTGGCCCTGCTGGGGCACGAAGTGACGGTCCACGAGAAGGACGAGGCCGCGGGCGGCATGCTCCGCTACGGCATCCCCGAGTACCGCCTGCCCTATCCCGCCCTGGACAAGGACATCGGCTACATCGAGAGCCTGGGCGTGAAGATCGAGCGCGGTGCCCCGGTGGGCGAAGGCAGGAGCCTGGCCTCGCTGCGCGAACGTTTCGACGCGGTCTTCCTGTCCACGGGATTGCCGGCCGCCTACGGCCTCGATGTGCCCGGGGAAAAACACCCCCGCGTGCTGGACGGCGTCGCCGTGCTGGCGGCCGCGACCCGGGGCCAGGTGCTCGGGCTGGGAGCGCGCGTCGCGGTGGTCGGCGGCGGCAACGTCGCCATGGACGCGGCGCGCACGGCCCTGCGGAACGGCGCCTCGGTGGACATCCTGTACCGCCGCCGCGAGGAGGACATGCCGGCCGACCCCGACGAGATCCGGGAGGCCAAGGCGGAAGGCGCGCGCCTGGTGGAGAAGGCCATTCCGCTGGAGGTGAAGGACGCCGGGGGCAAGGCCCGGTTCGTCTGGAACGAGGCGACGATGGTGCAGAAGGAAGCCGGAAAGCGCCCCGTCCCCGAACCCATACCCGGGGCGATCCATGAGGAAATCTACGACTCGGTCATATCTGCCATCGGGCAGGGACCGGAGCTTTCGTACATCGCCGAGGCGGACGGCGTGGAGATACGCCGCTTCAAGCCCGTGGTCGACCGCGACGGACTGGCCACGGCGGCCGGGAAAGCGCCCGTGTTCGCCGGCGGAGACCTGGTGAACGACCGCAAGGACGCCATCTCGGCGATCGCGGACGGCCACCGCGCCGCCTCGGCCATCGACCGCCTGCTGTCCGGGAAAGGAGCCTGAGATGAACACAGCGAGCTTCCAGGAAACCCTGGACTTCGCCATCGGCCGGGAACGTGCGGCCGTCGAGTTCTACCGCGAACTGACGGGGAAGGCCGCTTTCGCCGCCCAGAAATCCGCGCTCGCGGAGTTCATGGCGATGGAGGAAGGGCACGTGGCCATGCTGACGGGCATGAAGTCGCGCGGCGCGGTCAACCTGTCGCCCGGCGCGGCGGTGGACCTTGGGCTGGCGCGCCGCCTGGCCGCCGAGGAGGAGCCGACCGCGGCCATGGATTTCCAGGACATCCTGGTGGCGGCCATCAAGAAAGAGGAGCGTTCCGGCGACCTGTACCGCTCGCTCGTCGCCGCCGCCCTCGACCCGGACGTGAAAGCCATATTCGAGCGCCTTGAGGCCGAGGAAAGCCGGCACAAGCGCTACTTCGAGGAACTGTACGAGACGCAGGTGGCCCGGGACAACTGACCGGCGGAAACGGTGATTCGGCCCGCGGCGACGCAGCCGCGGGCCCTTTTCCCCGAGGAGGCAGATCATGGCTCTCCAGATTTTCGGCACGCGCAAATGCGCCGCCACCCGCAAGGCGGAACGATTCTTCAAGGAACGGGACATCCCCTACCAGTTCGTGGACCTGGCCGAGAAAGGCATCAGCCCGGGGGAACTCACCGCCATCGGGAAAGCCGCCGGCGCCGATGCCCTGATCGATGAAAACTCCAAGCCCTACCGGGACCGGGGCCTTGCCCACATGGATTTCGACCCGGAAGAGGAGATACTGGCGCACCCCCTGCTCCTGCGCACGCCGGTGGTGCGCGACGGCCCCAGGGCCGTGCTGGGCGACAAGCCGACGGAGTGGAAACAATTCGCCCCTGGCTCGTGAACGCGACAAGCGGATCGCGGGAAATTCGCCGCGATCGGGCTATACTCGGTTCCATGAAACCCCTCGCCCCGGCATTGGCGCATGCGGTCATCCTGTTCGCGGCCTTCTCCTGCGCCTCCGCCCCGCCGCCGCCGGAGGTGGATCCCGCCTATCCCCTCCCCGAGGCATCCGCGGAGACCTGGCAGGCACCCGTCCTGTCGGAGGCGCAGCGCCTCATCGCCGAGGGCGGCCCGACCCTCGTGGGCAAGAAAACCCTGGTCGTGAACGGCGTCACCTACCCCAACGACTGCACGGGAGTGGTGCGCGCAGCCTACGCCTTCGCGTCGATGGACATCGCCTTCCGCTTCGGCGAATTTTCGGGCAATGGCGTCAGGCGGCTGTACGAGACCCTCAGGTCAGACGGCCTGCTCTACTCGGTCCGCTACCCGGAACCCGGCGACCTGGTCTTCTGGGACAACACCTGGGACGCGAACGGCAACAAGCTGGCCGACGACGAGCTGACCCACGTGGGCGTGGTCATGTCGGTGGAAGCCGACGGCTCCATCCGCTACCTGCACTACAATTACAGCAAGGGGACCGTGATCGAGCGAATGAACCTGGTGCTCCCCGGGGACGAGCTCTATGACGAGGAAGGCCTCCTCAACTCGCCCCTGCGCATGCGCGGCTCCCCGGAGGGTCCCGGTTCCGGCTCTGCCCAGCTGTTCCGCGTCTTCGGGAAGGGTCACGAGCTCAAGATTCCCTGAAAAAACGCCCCCGGTTCCGGCGCGGTTCACCACCGTCCGGCGCCGGGGGCAAGGATCCATCCGCTATTTTTTCATCGTCCTGGCGAAGGCCGCCATGGCCGGCTTCAGCCAGTCTGCCAAGCCGGGGGCGATCTTCTCGTAGAAAGCCCTGAACTCCGGGTGGTCGGCGTACATGGCCCCCAGTCCCTCGATCATCTCGGGAGAGGGGTCGTAGAACGCCCGCAGGTGTTCGGCCCAGCGGCCGCAGAGCGCCATCGCCTCGGGTCCGACGCTTTCACGGCCCGCCTTGAAGGCGTCGGCCAGGGCCAGGGTGATTTCCTCGCCCCGGGCCTTCACCGCGGCCCACTGCTCCTTGCTCATGGCCTTGACCCGCTTGCGGCTCTGGGCGTACGCGTCGGTGTGGCCCCAGGTTTCCTTCGCCTCGCGCTCGTAGCGCTCGATGGTCTCGTCGTCGAAGCCTTCATACAGTTCCTTGTCGCTCAACATGCCGTCATCTCCGTTCAGCGCGCGGATGGTCCGGTCTATCGTGCCCATCAGGGTGGACAGCCGCTCCGCCTTCAGTTCCAGGAGCCGCCGGTGCCGGCGCAGGGCCTCGATGTTGTCGAAACCCGGCGTGTCCAGGGCCTTCCTGATCGCCTCGAGGGGAAAATCCAGTTCGCGGTAGAACAGGGCCTGCTGGAGCCTGAGCAGATCGGCCTCGCCATACAGCCGGTACCCGGCCGGAGTCCGGGCCGAGGGCGTAACCAATCCCATTTCGTCGTAGAGGCGGAGCGTCCGGACGCTCACCCCCGCCAGCGCGGCCAGCGCGCCCACCGTGTAGGTTCCCTTGTCTCGTGCCATGAGCCGAGTCTAAACCCTGACGCAACGTCAGGGTCAAGCCGCATTTTTCAATACTGAAAAAAAGCGCTCCCCGGAGGGAGCGCTGCTTGTTACCGGCAAGGGGAATCTAGCGCCAGACCACCCAGAGGAATATGGACGAGGCGAGCGTGGTGAGCACGGTGAACGGGCCGGCCACCCGGATCCATTCGCCGAAGCGGACCACGGTGCCCCGCTTCCTGAGCAGGCCCACCGCCACCACGTTGGCGGAGGCTCCGAACGGCGTCAGGTTGCCGCCCAGGCAGGATCCGATCAGGAGGCCGAACATGTACAGCTCCGGCCTGAGCCCCAGGTTGGCAGACAGTGCGGCGGCCACCGGCAGCATGACGATGATGTAGGGCACGTTGTCTATGAAACCGGACAGGATGACCGATATGAGTACGATCACCGTAAAGCCCAGGAACACGTTGCCGTCGACGAAATTACCCAAGGCGCGCGAAAGATCCGTGAGGAGTCCCGTCTCCGAGACCGCCCCCACCACCACGAAGATGCCCACCAGGAACAGGATGGTCTCCCAGTCCAGGCCCTTGACCAGGCGCCAGGCCTCGCCGGGGGATTCCTTGCGGACGAACACGTACCAGAGAAGCCCCACCAGACCCAACGCGAACACAAAGCCGCCGGAGAGGATCGAGAAGCCCTCGAAAAGGAAGGAAATGGCCGCGAGTCCCAGGATCAGGAAGACCAGGAGCAGGGTGGGCACCCAGGAGAGGACGCTGGTGTCGGGCAGGTCCACCTTGCTCTTTCCCAGCTTGCGGTAGAACCAGTAGAAGTACGCGGCTCCCACCAGCATGCCCACCTGCACGGCGAAGAACACGGACAGCCTGCCGTCCACGAAGAAAAAGTCGTTGAAGGAGTAGCCGGCGAACCCGGCGAAGATCATGGAAGGCGGGTCGCCCACCAGCGTCGCGGTGCCCTGCAGGTTGGACATGACCGCCAGGCCCATCATGAAGTAGCGCGCGTCCACCTTCATCTTGTCGCTCAGCGCCAGGGCTATGGGCGCCATGACCAGCACGGTGGCCACGTTCTCCACGAAGGCCGACAGGAGGCCCGTCATGATCAGGATGAACACCACGCCCCAGCCAAGGGTCGGCGCCTTCTCCACGATGCGGTCCGCCACCATGGACGGCACCCGGCTGTAGATGAACAGGTCGGCGATGACCAGGCTGCCGACGTAGATGAGGAGCACGTTCCAGTTGATGAGTTCGCCGAACACCTGAGCCGGGCTCACCACGCCCAGCGCCGTGACCGCGGCGGCCGCGACCAGGGTGAACCAGGCCTTCTTGTGGGGGAAGGCGATGACCAATCCGTACATGACCACGGCAAGGCCGAGCACCAAGAACTTCATGCGTTTCCTCCTGGAAGAACACCGAACCGGGTCGCGGCCCCAAAAAAAGACCTTTCGCATGGGCCCGGTACCGCGGACGCACACGAAAGGTCTTGTCTCCCCGCTCAGGGCGGCCGCCGGACCAGGCGAACCTTCAGGCTCGCCGGCTGTTGATCGTGGCGGTTCGACTACTCCCCTCTCGACACAAAGGGGAGCATAGTGTCAAACGCCACCGCGGTCAAGCGACTCATTTCTTTTTCAGCTTGGTCCTCGACGCGTCCAGCTTGTCCTTGAGCGCCTTGAATTCCTTGGAGCCCGGCTTGATCCCCAAGGATCTGGCCAAAGCGCCCCATCCCTTGGCCCTGTCCGCCCGGTACGCCTCGACCACGAAGGAAAAGCTCTTGCCGGAGAGTTTTGAAAGCGCCGCCGCGAGATACAGCTCGGCCGGCTGCAGGATGCTCGCCTTGGCCTGCAACTCGGCCCTGGGAACGCCCCACTGCAGAGTCACTTCCGCATAGAACGCCCCCAGGTCGAGCTTGGCGCTCAGGTTCAGCTCGTTCAGCCCGGCGTCCACGGAGGGGTCGCCCATCGAGAATGAGAGGCTCTGGGCTTGCGATGAGCCTGCCGCCACGAAGGCGA
>JAKLIU010000390.1 GCA_022709445.1 Spirochaetota bacterium
ATGAGCCACGCGGCCAGCTCGTAGCGCCGGCCGCCGTGCTCGAAGCCGCTCGCGCCGAGCGGCCTGAGCGCCCGGGCGGCCGTCCCGAACTCCTCGTCCCACTCCCGCGCCAGGGTACGCTGGTCGTCCTCTCCCGGCTCGGCCTTGCCGCCTGGGAACTCCCACTTGAGCCCCATGTCGCCGCCGGGCTTCCGCCTGGCCACGAACACCCGACCGTCCCTGAGCGCAATCCCGGCCAGCGATCGCATGAGGCCTCCTACAGGAAGAGCACGTTGGCGAACAGGAAGTGGACCACGCCGCTGGAAAACGCGACGATGCCCACGATACGCCGGTTGGCCACGAAGATCCTGTCCAGCCGCTCCAGGGTCTCGGTGCTGACCGTGGAATTGGCCCGGTAGTACTCGAGGAGCATGGTGAAGCCGGCGGCCATGCCGGCGGCGGATGGTATCAGGTCGCCGATCACGGGTATGTCGCCGCGCATGACGGTCAGGAGCTTGAAGAAGCCGACCATGAAGGTGAGTATGCCCACCACCAGCCTGATCGTCGGGTCCTTGAGGAAGTCCCTGACGCCGTCGAATTTCCCGCCGCGGTTTTCCGTCGCGAAGGAATGCAGCGAGTAGCCGGAGACGATGTTCAGGATGACGCTGAGCAGGTAGAACTGGACCATCCGTCTGTCTCCTTGCCCGGTACCATACCGGAAAGCCCGAGGGGGGGTCAAGTTCGCCAGCCGGCGGCCGGAGCGGGTTCAGCGCAGGGGAGCCGACAGCCGGAGCTCGCCGTCCGTGCCGGATACCAGCGCGCCCACCCTCGCGGGGCGCTCCGCCGCCGCGAGCCGGTACCTGAGTTCCGCCTGCCCCGCGGCCATGGAGACGGACACCGCGTCCAGGCCCTCGGGCTCGAAAACCAGCTCCACCGCGGGCAGCGCGGATGTCCGCGACGAGGGTTGCCTGGCCAGGGTCAGGTAGATGTCGCCCTGGAACCAGGCGGCCTGGAGTTCGTAGGCGGCCCCGCCCAGGGTGCCGCGCGAGCGGACGGTGCCCGTGAGCTGCCAGACGGCCACGGCCGCGAAACAGGCGACCATGGCGACCAGCATCAGGCGCAGCGAGCGCGTCGCGACCAGGGCCTTCAGGAACGGCGGCCGCTTGCCGTCGTGGTGGGCGATGGCGAACAGGGCGTCCGGGCCGGCGTTCCTGAGCCGCCGTTCCCGGTTGTACAGGAGCACGGGCTTTCCGTTCTCATCGGTCTCCATCGCTTCCCCTTTCGCGGGCGATGCGCGCCATGAAGGGCACGAGCGCAGACGCGTCGTAGTAACCCAGCGCGCGGGCAGCCGCCCTGCCGGCCAGTCCGTGGACGATCACGGCTGCCCGCGCTGCGTCCCAGGCCGGGATGCCGCGGGCGAGGAAACCCGCGAGCAGGCCAGCCAGCGCGTCCCCCGAGCCGCCGGTGCCAAGGGTGGGTTCGCGGCCGTCCCAGACGGCCAGGGAGCCGTCCGGCGAGGCCAGCCAGGTGACCGAATTCTTGAGGACGACCACGGCACCGAAACGCCGGGCCAGATCGAGGGCCGCGTTCCCCGTATCGAAACGGGCGCGGAGCGCCGCCCTCCGGGCCGCCTCCCCGTCCCGGGGACGGTCCCCGATGGCCTCCAGGGCCAGGCTGAGGTACTCGCCGGGATGAGGGGTCAGGACCGTCGCGGCTCCGGAAGCCCGGAGGCGACGCCCTCCCAGCAGGCGCAAGGCCCCCGCATCCAGGACCAGGGGCAGGTCCCCTTCCCAGAGGGCGTCCAGGACCGGGGCCGACGCCTCATCCGCGTCCCAGCCCGGCCCGGCCAGGACGGCGTCGAATTCGCGGCCCGGACCGTCGGACAGCCCGCGCACGATCTGCGCGTCCAGGCCGGCGACGGCCGCCGCCCAGAGCTCGTCACGCACCATCAGGGTCACGGTGCCCGCCCCGGCGGCCGAACCGGCGCGGGCGGCAATACGCGCTGCTCCCATGCCCGTGCGCGACCCTCCGTGAACGCCGAGCGCTCCGCGCGTACCCTTGTGCGCGTCGGGCGCCAGGCCGGGCAGCAGGCCGGGCAGG
>JAKLIU010000391.1 GCA_022709445.1 Spirochaetota bacterium
CTCGGCGCCATCGCCGCTTCGGCCGGGGTTTCCGTCCTGGACCTGGTGGACGCGAACGACCTGTCCAGCCAGGTGATCCACCCGGGCCAGACCCTGTTCATCCCCGGCGCCAGGCTCTCGAGCCATGACCTCAGGAAGGCCCTGGGGACCCTGGTCATCTGGCCGGTCAGCGGCAGGATCAGCTCCAAGTTCGGCTACCGGCCAAACCCGTTCACCGGGGTGCGGCAGTTCCACACCGGCCTGGACATCGTCGCCCCGGCGAACAGCCCGGCGCGGGCCGCCATGGATGGAAGGGTGGCCGAGACCGGCTACAGCGCGATTTTCGGGAACTTCGTGATCCTGAGCCACGCGGACGGATACCAGACCTTGTACGCCCACCTTAACAAGATCATGGTCAAGTCCGGCGCGACGGTCAGCCAGGGCGCCACGGTCGGGCTGGTGGGCAATACCGGTTACAGCACGGCCACCCACCTGCACTTCGGCGTCTTCAAGGGCGGATCCCCCATGGATCCACAGAAATTCCTCCCGTGACGGCCTGCCCGGCCTTGCGCAATCGGGAGCGAGGGAGTATCCTGAACCGTTTTCCGGAGGAACCATGAGGAAGCTTGTCTTGGCGATCATCGCCATCCTGGCGCTGTTCACCTTCATACGCGACTATCGCCCCGCCAACGATTCCACCGTCCAGCAAGCCCAGGTGGAAAGTCCCATAGCCAACTGAACCAGCCCTTCCCGTCCATGCAGGCTGCCCCGTCGGGCAGCCTTTATCATTTTTAATACAGCATACCAGTTCAATAGTTCAATAAAACATACTATTTTCCGGTCCCGCTCTCGCCCCTGCCACCCCATGATTCCAATTCATTCACTGTCAAGCAATTAAACCAGAGGTACAAAGAAGCATGCAGTTGGCACGGGAATTGCATTGATAAGGGTACAGAGGTGGATGCAATGAGCAACAGGACTACGACAGCAGGTACCGAGGACACGCTCAAGATGTACTACGAGCGCGTCAAGCTGATACCCCTCCTCAACGCCGAAGAGGAGCGCGACCTTTCGATGCGCATCCAGGACGGCGACGAGTCGGCCCGCTCGCGGCTGATAGAAGCCAACCTGCGCCTGGTCATAAAGATAGCACGCGCCTTCGCCAATTTCGACATTCCGCTCATCGACCTGATCCAGGAAGGCAACATGGGCCTCATCAAGGCCGCCGAGCGTTTCGACTACCGCAGGAATGTGCGCTTCTCCACCTACGCGTCCTGGTGGATCAAGCAGGCGGTCACCCGCTCGCTGGTCAACTCCCGCAGGACCATCCGCCTGCCGCACCGCAAGGAAGAGCTGCTCCGCCGCATCCACAAAGTGTACGGCTACCTCTCCCAGAGCCTCTCCCGCGAGCCGAGCCACTCGGAGATAGCGGCGGAACTGGGGATCGAGGCCCAGCAGGTGCGCGAGACCCTGGAAATGGGAGGCGCCATCGTGTCGCTGGAGTGCGAGCACGACGACGAGGATTCCGGCGGCATCATCGACGTATACGAGGACGACACCTACCGCCCGGACACCGCCTTCATGCGCGACTGCGAGCGCGAGCGCACCGTCACCATGCTGGAAGCGCTCCTGGAACGCGAGCGCAAGGTGCTCATGTACCGCTTCGAGTTCTTCGGGGCGGGCAAGAACACCCTCAAGGGCATCGGCGAGAGCATGGGCATATCCGCGGAGACGGTCAGGCAGATCGAGAAGCGGGCCATCCGCAAACTCCGCGAGAGCGCCGACGAGTACATGGAATACGCCAACGCCTGAACCGTCCCTGCGGCCCCGCCGCCGTCCCTTGCCCGCGCGCCTGCCGGCGTGTAGTATGGGGGGACGATGCCGACTCGAAAACAGAAGCGGAAACGGGGACGAGGCGCCGGCAAGGCGCCGGCCTTCGTCTACCTGAGCTTCCTGTTCGTCTTCGCCGCCCTGGCCACCGCCATGATAGCCGCGCGCGCGCTGGATTCCGCCCGGATGCCCCCTGCGGCCGTCGCCGGGACCGTCCCGGACCCGGATGCCGCCGCTTCACCTGTCCGGCCGGA
>JAKLIU010000392.1 GCA_022709445.1 Spirochaetota bacterium
GAAAGGCGGCCATGCTCGGGTTCCTGGCCGCTGCCGCCCTGGCCGTCGGCACGGAACTGCTCCAGCTGCTGGTGCCGCACAGGTCCACGGAAGCGGCGGACGCCATCGCCGACCTGGCCGGTTACCTGGGCGGGTGGCTGGCCAGGCGGCCCGCCGTCAGCCTCTTGACCAAGGCGACCCGTCGGGCGTAAGTTCCTGCCACACATGGACATACCCGCGACGCTTCCCGAATCCCTGCTGCGCGAGCGGCTGACCGAGCTGGCGGACCTGTACTCGCGGGCCGACGCGGATGTGGCCGCCTTCCAGGCCGGAAGCCGCCTACCTGGCCGCCTTCCTGGCGGCGTCAGACCCGTCACGGGCCTACGCGCTGGCGGCTTCCGGCCTGGAAGCGGTCCGGCGCGTCGGCGCGGACGGCGCAGTCCGTTCGGGCTGCCCGCTCTACGCCGGGGACACGCCCTACCACTGCACGGTCTATGAGGCCCGCCCGCTGATCTGCCGCATGTTCGCCTTCTCAGCGGTGAGGAACAAGTCCGGCTTCCCCGAGTTCTCGCTCTGCGGCCTCATGCCCGAGTCGGCCGCTCACGCGGGCCTGCGCTCCATCGGCCCCGCCGACCCGCTGGGCTTCGGATCGGTCCCGCCGGTGATGGCCGACCATGGTTCGCGCGTGCTGTCCATCGATCCGGATTCCGCCAACGGGCGCCGCCCCCTGCCTGAGGCCCTGGAGGACGCCCTGTCCAAGGTGCTGTTCCTGGCTGGAGTGCGCCAGGAGGACCGGGACGACGACCCGGGTGCCGGACCGGATTCCTCTCCTCCCCTGCCCAACGCGGGTTGAGGACCCGGCCGCCGCCCGCTCAGGGCCGGGCGGGCTCCAGCGCGGCGAAGGGTATGTAGCGCTCGGGAATTTCCCAGATGACCAGCACGGTGCCCGCCGATTCGAGCTGCCCCCCGGCGAGCGCGTCCAGCATGGGCTCGAACGGCCCGCGGCCCTCGGCGGACAGGTTGAGCACGTCGGCCAACAGCTCCTCCTTGAGGAAGGCCTCGAAGCCCCAGGAGCCGGACGCGCTGTAGCTGGTCCCCACGAGGGCAACCGGTATGGACTGGCTCCCGAAAAGCGCGTCGAAGGAGGCCGCGTCGGCGATGGAACGGTCCAGCGACCGCGGCGGGTTCAGCAGGTCCGGCTCGGGCGGCTTCCGGAACCAGCCGCCTCCCGTCGGGAGGAACGAGAGCAGGTCGCCCTCGTGCGGGCGGGTGTTGCCCCATTCGGTCCAGAAATACCCGTGGGTCAGGCGCTCACCGATGCCGGCGCGGTCGACCGCTTCCGCCACGGCGCGGGCTGCCGCCGCGGCGCCGCCGGGTGTCCAGTGGGTATCGGTCCTGAGGAAGGCGGATGCGCGGCCGTCGCGGAAGGTTCCGGACCTGAAAGCGGGTTCCAGGTCGGCCGCCGGGATCCCGAGCGATCCGAGCAGGGCCAGGAAGCGACCGTGCCGTTCCAGCATCCCGGGCGTGGGCCGGTAGCGGCCCATGCGCCCGCTCTCGATCACGGCCTTGGCCGGGACGGGCACGACGAGCAGGTCCACTCCCCGCGCCGCCAAAGCATCCCGGACCGACGCGAGCAGGCCCGGCAGGTCCTCCTCGAGGCTGCCCAGATCGGGCGAGAATTCCTCGGTGGAGAACAGCCAGCCGTCGTCGCCCGCCAGCACGCCCCGGAAGCCCTCGCGGAACAGGTCCCAGCGGAGCCGGCCGAGGGCTTGCACCGCGAATTCGCGGAACGGCAAGGCCCGCTCGAACCGGGTCTGGAGCCCGGCAACGGCACTGCCGTCCACGATGGAAGCAAACGTGCCGACCGTGTCGTCGCCCGTGTCGGCATCCGGGGCGCGGCTGCCTGAATCGGATTCGCCGGCCAGGGCGCTCAGTGCCGGTTCAGCCCGCGACGGACCGTCCATGCCGGCCAGGGCAAGGGCGCCGACAGCGCCCAGCGCGAGGAGGAGACAGGCGAACAGGATCCGGTATAGGCGGTCGTGGCTCATGGTCGTTCCTAGAATTGGAAGTAGAGG
>JAKLIU010000393.1 GCA_022709445.1 Spirochaetota bacterium
GGCCAAGGGCAGCTACCAGCCGCTCATGTACGACCAGGAAACCCGCACCAGCTACCTGACGCTCTACCTCGACCAGCGGGCATACAAGCTGGGCGAATCCGCCGATTTCAAGGTGACCGTGGCCAGGGAAGGAGATGGGATTCGGGTGAGCTACCGCTCGTCCCACTGCGCGATCAGCCAGACCTTCTCGATCGTCGCCTCCGCGGGCGGCACCAAGGACAGCCTCAGGATTTCCTTCTCCCTGGAGAACGTATCGGAGAAGGATCTCTCCATCGGCCTGCGCATGCTCCTGGACACCTGGCTGGGGGAAAAATCCGGGGCCCACTTCAGCACCCAATCCGCCGGCCCCGTGAGCACGGAGCTGACCCTGTCCGGGAGCTACACCGACTCCTGGGTGCGCAGCCCCGGCGATTCGGGCGCCACCTTCCAGCTGACGCTCGCGGATCCGACCACCCGGCCGGACCGGGTGATCCTCGCCAACTGGAAGCGGCTCAACGATTCTCCCTGGTCCATGGAGACTTCCCCCTCGCGCACCTTCACCCTGCTCCCGTACTCGATCAACGACAGCGCCATGGCGGTGTTCTGGGATCCGGTGACGGTCCGCAAGGGTTCGACCAGGTCCCTGGACGTGGTCCTGGGGAACCAGTCCGACCCTGTCGCCGCCAGTGTCGCCGCGACGAGCGCTCCCCTGAGCTCGGCGATGCTCTCCAGCGCGCCGCTGGACCTGGCTTCCGACCTGGTCGCCGTGCGTGAGGTCCTGGCCAGGCTCAACGAGGCCCTGGCCTCCGGCACGCCGCCGAGCGCCGAACTCCTGGCCCAGTACGCATCCATCATCGCGCTCCTGGAATCGCGCAAGGAAGGCTACTGAGCACGTGGCCACGACCCCCCTGGAGGAAGCCGAGAGGCTCTACCGACGCCGCCGATGGGCGGAGCTGATATCGCTCCTCGAGCCGCTCTCGCCCATGTACCGGGAGAACGCGCGGTTTTCCTTCCTCCTCGGCTGCGCCTACCTGTACCGCGAGGATATCGGCGGGGCCTACGGCTGTTTCCGGCGGGCCCAGAACCTGGATTTCAGGAACCCCGACAACGCCTTCGGCCTGGCGGCGGTCCTGATCCGCAGGGGCGAGACGGACAAGGCGGTGCAGCTCTACATCGACATCCTGGAACGATCGCCCGGGCACCCCCGCGCCGGCGCGGCCCTGGACTACGTCCGCCGGAACGCCGACCCGGCCGGTTCCGGGCAAGCCGGAAACGCGGCTCGCCGCATCCTCTACCCGCAGCCTCCCCTGCGGCGGACTCCCTTCGTCGTCGCGGCCGTCCTCGCCGCGGCAACGCTCACCGCGGTCCTTGCCGCGCCCCTCCTGCCGTCCCTCGCCGAGGCGGTCAGGTCATCCAATCCGGCCAGGCCGGGCATAGGGCTGGTCTCCCTGGACCCCGAAGAGCGCGCTTCCCCCGTGACCGCCTCGGGGGATTTTTCCGTGGTGCTCACGGAGAAGGAGGCCCTGGACGCCTTCGACCGGGCCAAGCGCCTGTTCCTGGAATACCGTGACGAGGCAGCGCTTGTGGAGATCAACCGGCTCAGGCTGTCCAACGCATCAGGGCGGGTGAAAGCCAAGGCGGAATCCCTGGCGCTCTACGTGCGCGAGCCCAGTTTCCTGTCCATGCCCGACCGCTTCAGCTACGCGGAGGTGAGCGCCAACCCGGCCCTGTTCGAGGGCGTGGCGGTGCTCTGGAAGGGCATGCCCGCGAACGTCGCCTCCATCCTTTCGCCCGCGTCCACTGCCTCCGGCGACGGCTCCGCGGACGACGCGACGGCGTTCGACTTCCTGGTCGGTTACCACGACATGCAGCGGCTCGAGGGCATCGTGCCGGTGCTCGCCGCCTTCCGGATCAAGCTGGATCCCGACCGGCCCCTCGAGGTGCTCGGCCGGGTGCGCGCGACCGAAGGCAACTCCGGCGGGTTCCGCCTGGAATGCGTGGCGGTCCACCAGTGAGGCGACGGTGAAAGCCGTCGTCCAGCGCGTCCGCGACGCCTCG
>JAKLIU010000394.1 GCA_022709445.1 Spirochaetota bacterium
CGCCACGATGTCGCGGCAGGCGCGCAGGGTTTTCTCGCCGTCCAGGGGCTTGAAACCCTCCACGTACACCGCGAACAGCTCGATGGACCGATCGTCCTTGAGCCGCTCGAGGTGGTCGCCTATGGTCACGTCCATCTGGTTGCCGCAGGTGATCACGTACTTGGGGTTCACGTACGGGTGCTTGGATATGCGGCAGATGGCGAACGCGCCGGACTGGGAGATGACGGCCACCGGGTCCATGGAACCCGCGGGCATGGGCAGCTTGTACTCGGGGATGAACAGGGTGTTGTACTTGCCGGGCACCGAGCGGATCCCGAGGCAGTTGCCGCCGTTGAGGAGGGGGCCGCCGGAGGCGCTGCCGCGCGAGCGGTCCAGGGCCAGCTTCATGCGCGCCACGATCTCCTCGGTGCCGGACTTCTCCTCCAGCCCCCCGGGTATGACGATGACGCTCTCGGCTTTGTCCAGCTCGGCCAGCTCCGCGATGCAGGCGGGGGCCTGGGCCGCCGGGATCACCAGCACGAACAGGTCCACCTTTTCCGGCAGGCTCGCCACGTCGGGGACGCAGCGGCAGCCGTCGATCTCGTCCGACCCGGCCTTGACCACGTACAGACGCTTTGGATCGAAGCCGTTCTCCAGGAGATTCCGCAGGATGATGCGGCCGTTGTTCATGCCCTTCTCGGACACGCCAATGACCGCGGCGCTGGCGGGCTTGAGGATTTTGTCGATCTTGGCAACCGGGCGCGCAGCCTGGTTGCGGTTGACGATGCGGCCGTCCGCCACGGCCAGGTCGCCGGAAACCACCGCGTCCAGCTTGACCAGGGCGTCCAGGGCGACGAGCCGGCCCTGGTCCTTGGCCACCACGAAGGGGTTCACCTCGAACTCGGAGACGCCGGCGCGCGCCAGGGCCGGGGCCGCGTCGACGAAGGCCATGATCACGTCCACGAGGAGCCTCTCCTCGATGGCGTTCTTCGTGCCGCGGAGGCCCCCGCAGAGCAGGTTCCGGACAGCGTTCTCCTTGAGGCAGGACGCGACGAGCTCCCGCGTCGCCGTGGCCGGGGAGAAGAACACGTTGGCCGCGCCGGGCTTGAATTGCTTGGCCAGGAACTCGGTGTAGATGCCGCCTGGCCCGAAGGACACCACGGGGCCGAAGTCCTTGGCCCAGCGGTAGCCCACGATGATCTCGTGGCCCAGCTTGGGTTCGAAGGGCAGGAACTCGTTGACCGTGTAGCCGTCCACGCGGAATTTCGCGAAGCGGCTTTCCATGTCCACGATGGCAGTCTTGATGGCGGCCTTGTCGTTGGCCAGGATGGCCACGCCGCCCATCTCGGTCTTGTGGAGTATCTCCGGGGAGATGACCTTGACCACGGCGCGCTGGCCCTCGAAGAACGCGAGCGCGTCCACCTGCGCGGAGCCCTTGATGAAATGGTGCCTGGGGGCGGGGACGCCCATGGCCGAAAGGAGGGACAGGCCCTCCACCTCGGTCAGCGCGTCGCGGCCCTCGGCCGTCGCCCTGGCGACAACCTCACGGATTCGCTGTTCGTCCATGCTCGAATGCCTTCAGGTTGGCCGCTACTACGGCCTCGCCCTTGCGGGCGAACAGGTCCCGGATAGCCTGCGTGAGGCTCTCGGATTTGAGGGGGAGGAGCTTGGCGGCCGCGCCGACCAGGACCATGTTGCCGGCCTTGGCGTTGCCCGCCTCGCGGGCCATGGCGTCGGCGTCCAGGAGTATGGTTCGCGGCAGGTCCTTGAGCTCGGCAAGCACCTTCTCGGTCTCGGGGTAGCTGCCCATGTTCTTGAGCGGAGCGGTGGCGGACACGAGCACGCCCGAGTCGGCGTTGAGCCAGGGCAGGTACCTGAGGCCCTCCAGCGGCTCGAAGGACAGGATGAGCGAGGCGCCGCCGCGCGGGATGGTGGGGCTGGCCGGTTCCTTGTCCGACAGGCGCAGATGAGCCAGCACTTCGCCGCCGCGCTGGCTCATGCCGTGCACTTCGGACTGCCGCACCCGGAAACCGTCTTTCATGGCCGCCGAGGCTATTA
>JAKLIU010000395.1 GCA_022709445.1 Spirochaetota bacterium
GGGCCAGCGCAACGTTCCCGGCGAGGGTGGCCAGGAGCTCCCTGCTCTCGCCGTGGATGCCGCGGCGGCCCTCGCCGGTCACGAACAGCACGCCGGGCGGGGCTGCCCGCGAACCCAGCGGGAAGTAGAGGCTCCCGTCGCCCCCGTCCACGCACTCGTCCAGGAGGAGGCAGCGCTCCGCCAGCTCCTGGTCGAAGCCGCCGGCCCGGTACGCCGGCTCGCCTGCGTCCGCTGCGGGAGGAGCCGGCTGGAGTCGCCCGGCCGCGTCGCCCAGGTACAGGGTCGAGCGCAACTGGAGCTGCCCCTGGAGGTATTCCCCGGTGAACCGGGCCAGCTCCCCGATGCCGCGGACGCCGGAGAGGGCCTTGGTGAAGCCGTACAGGAAGGCCATGCGCCGCTCCCGCACGGTCAGCGCCTCTTCCTTGGACTTGAGCCTAGTGGTCAGGAAGCCCCCGACGAACGCGGCGAGGAAGAAGGCCGCGTACATGAGCATGTCCTCCAGGCTGGCGATGGAGAAGGTCAGTTTGGGCGGTATGAAGAGGAAATTCCAGAGCAGGGCGGCCGCGGCCGCGCTGCCGTAGACGACCGCCCTGCCGCTCAGGAAGGGCAGGGTGATGATCAGGAGCAGGTAGAGCATGGATACCGGGCGGTACCCCAGGGCCGGCTGGGCGACCAGTCCCGCCACGGTGACCGTCAGAAGTCCGGCGGCGGCGGGCATCCAGCCCCTGGCCGCTTCCCTGGCCGGTGCCAGGCGGGGAAGTCCCCGCGTCCGGGAGAGGGGGGTGCTCCCGCCAAGCACGATCACGTCAAGGTCGCCTGATTGGCGGAGTATGGCTTCCATGTTGCTGTGCCTGCCCAGGAAGCGCGGGTTGGCTTCCCCGGTCTTGCCGATCACCAGGACGCCGGTCTTCTTGATCCGCGCGAAGCGGAGGATGCAGGCGGCGGCGTCCGGATCGGCTACCGAGAGCACCTCTGCGCCCAGGTTTTCCGCCACTGAGAGGATGCGGTCGAGCGCAGCCTGGTCGGCGTGCCTGCCCGGAACCTGCACGTGCAGCACCGTCCATGCGGAGCCGGCCTGGCGGGCGGCCGCGCAGGTCCACCTGACCAGGTACTCTGAATTGCCGCCCCCGGTCACCGCCGCCAGGTAGCGCGTCCCGTGACCGGCCCGTTGCCCGTATCCCTCTTCCATGATGGCCCATGGTACCATCGCCGGGGGCCCCGGGCATATTAGGGATCCATTAAAACAGGCTCGCGGAGCATTAAGAAAGCATTAAAATGTCGCTCGGTCCCGGGCTTCCGCGCGCGCCCGGCACGGAGCATGAAAAAAGGGCGCGGAGTCCGGCCCCGCGCCCTTTCGCTCCGCCACCGGGGCATGGCCCCGTGCGTCACTCCCTGAACAACTTGTCTATCTTGTGCCGGTGGATCTCCGCGATGGCGTGGCGCTTGATCTCCTGCTTGGCGGACAGTTCCTTGCCCACTTCGAAGGGCTCGGGCAGCAGGTCGAAGCGGAACACCCGCTCGAAGATCTTGAACCCGGTCTTGGTGTTGACCGCCTGCGCGATCTCGTAGTCGAACAGCTCGCGGACGGCCGGCTCGGTCAGCAGCTTCTCGTAGTCCACGATGGGGACGCCGTTCTCCTTGGCCCATGCCATCACGTTTTCCTGCTCGGGCACGATGAGCGCGGCCAGGAAGCGCTGGTCCTGTCCCAGCACGATGGACTGCTTGACGTACATGCTGTCGTTGATGCGCTGCTCTATGGGCAGCGGTTCCACGTTCTCCCCGCCGCGCAGGACGATGGTGTCCTTGGCGCGCCCGGTGAGCTTCAGGTAGCCGTTCCTGGTCAGCATGCCGATGTCGCCGGTGTCTATCCAGCCCTCGCCCTTCATCACCTTGGCGGTCAGTTCTGGCTTCTTGTAGTAGCCGAGCATCACCTGCGGCCCGCGGGCCCACACCAGGCCCTTCTTGCCCTTTCCCATATCCTTCCCCGAGTCGTCCACGATCTTGATCTCGGTGCCTCGGAGGGCGGGGCCCACGG
>JAKLIU010000396.1 GCA_022709445.1 Spirochaetota bacterium
TTCCAGCCCGTGGGGGAAGAGGCTCTTGCGGACGCTGACCTTCCAGGCGGTGGACGAGCCCGAGCGCAGCCTGAGCCCGTCGAATATGCTCATGCCGGTTTCCAGGATCCTGCCCACCCGGTCCATGCAGACCAGCTCCAGGGGGAGTTCGCGGAGCTCGGGCCGGGCTATCCACAGGGCTATGGGCACGGTGAGCGGGCCGGAACCTATGTCCAGGATACGGTCGCCCGCCTTGAGGCCAAGGTCCAGGCCGGCGAGTATGGGCACCAGCCTGACCACGTTCCAGGGCAGGAAGTAGCGCACGTAGGCGGCCAGCTTGGCCGGTTCGCCCATGTAGTCCGCCTGTCGGTCAGCCTTCTCGCTGGTCAGTTCGCGCCAGAGTCCCAGCACGTCGCGGCGCAGCTCTGCGCGCTTGCCGGCGGGCAAGGGCGCGCTCTCTTCTATTATCTGCATGAGGGTGGAAACCAGTGCCTTGGCGTCCGGGGGGACGGTCGGGACGAGGGCAGAGGCGAGCCTGCCCGGGCGCTCGGCGGCGGGAGCGTCATCCCGGGTGCGGAGCTCGTCGCGGGTGGGTCCGCGGAAGACGGGACGGCGCACCGTTTTCTCGCCCGGCGTGCGCTCGCGCTTGTCCGGTCCCCGTTCAGCGCCATGGGCCGCTGGCCTCTTGTCCGCTGGTCTGGCCGCGTGACCGGGCTCGGCTTGGCCGCCGGGACGACCCGCCGGCAAGGGTTTGGGACGGCCGGATGATTTGGAACCGGGGGCGGATCCGGGGCGGGCGGGAGAGCGGGGTTTCTTGTTTCCGGGGCGGTCGCTGTTCATGCTCCCAGTATCGCACGAAAGGCCGCCCGGCCGCCAGCATGTAGTCGCGCCGATGGCGCGACATCGCGGTTCCGCGCGGCGGAACCGCGGGTTGGCGAGCGCTGCGCGAGGGTGCGCCGCGAGACTCGCAGCGGCGCAGGGGGTTTTGGGGGGGTATCCCCCCTATGCGCGGAGCGCTGCGCGAGCGGGCGGAGCGTAAATCCTCGAGCGCGCCTGGGATGACAAGGGCCGCGGCTCCCTGGGAGACGCGGCCCCGATGCGGCTGTGCGCGCGAGAGATTGCAGCAGAGCACGCGGTCCGGCGTGAGCCGGACGCGCCCTCCCGCGGATCAGTCCAGGCTCAGGACCACCTTGCCCGACTGGCCGGACAGCATGGCGTCAAAGCCCTTCTGGAAGTCGTCGAACTTGAAGCGGTGGGTGATGACCGGGGCGATGTCCAGGCCGGACAGGACCATGGTCTGCATCTTGTACCAGGTCTCGAACATCTCGCGGCCGTAGATGCCCTTGAGGAAGAGGCCCTTGAAGATGACCTTGTCCCAGTCGATGCCGGCGCCGTTGGGGAGGATCCCCAGGAGGGCGATGCGGCCGCCGTTGTACATGTTGTCCAGCATCTGCTCGAAGGCCTGGGGGCTGCCGGACATTTCCATGCCCACGTCGAAGCCGCCGACCATGCCCAGCTCGTTCTTCATGACGTCTTCCAGTTTTTCCTTGGCGACGTTGACGGGGCGGGTGGCGCCGAGCTTCTTGGCCAGGGCCAGGCGGTAGTCGTTGACGTCGGTGATGACGACGTTGCGCGCGCCGACGTGGCGGGCGATGGCGGCGGCCATGCAGCCGATGGGGCCGGCGCCGGTGATGATCACGTCCTCGCCGACCATGTCGAAGGACAGGGCCGTGTGCGTGGCGTTGCCGTAGGGATCGAAGATGGAGGCGATCTCGTCGGGGATGGATTCGTGGACGTGCCAGGCGTTGCCGGCGGGAACGGAGACGTACTCGGCGAAGCAGCCGTCGCGGTCGACGCCCAGTATCTCCACGTTCTGACAGATGTGCATCTGGCCGGTGCGGCACTGGAAGCATCCCCCGCAGGGGATGTGCGTCTCGGCCGAAACATGGTCGCCGACCGAAACGTGCTCAACCTGGCTGCCGATCTCCACCACCTCGCCCGAGAACTCGTGGCCGAAGATCATCGGGGGCTTGATGCGGCCGGCCGACCAGG
>JAKLIU010000397.1 GCA_022709445.1 Spirochaetota bacterium
CCCCGGCCACGCCCACCGAGCGCACCGGCAGCAGCACGCAGAAGGCCTGCCAGATCGAGTCGTAGAGGCCCCGCTCCCTGAGCTCGCGGATGAAGACCTCGTCGGCGGCGCGCAGCACCGCGCACTTTTCCGCCGTCACCTCGCCCAGGACGCGCACGCCCAGCCCCGGTCCCGGGAAGGGGTGCCTGCGCACCACGGACTCCCCCACGCCCAGTTCCCGCCCGAGGGCGCGGACCTCGTCCTTGTACAACCGGTCCAGGGGCTCGAGGATGCGGCCCTCGGCGCGCTTCCGCTCCACCAGGGGCGAGCGCACGTTGTGGTGGCTCTTGATGACGTGGGCCTTCTTGCCCACGCCCTTGCCGGATTCTATGAGGTCCGTGTAGAGCGTGCCCTGGGCCAGGAAGTAGTCACCCAGTCCCAGCGAGGACACGGCGCGCTCCTGCACCGTCATGAACATGTCGCCTATGATGTGGCGCTTGCGCTCGGGCTCCTCGACGCCCGCCAGGGCTCCCAGGAAGTCGGCCTCCGCGTCGATGCGGTGGATGTGCACGGCCCCGAGGCTGCCGAGGGTGCGCATGACCTCCTCGCTCTCCGCGTTGCGCATGAGCCCCGTGTCCACGTACACGAGGTGGACCTGGCCGGCCGGGAAGGCCTTGAGGAGGAGCGCGCCCGCCACCGTCGAGTCGACGCCTCCGGATATGAGGAGGAGCACCGGGTCGGGACCGACGCGCGCGCGCAAGGAGGCGGATTCGTCCTCGATGTAGCGGGCCATGGTCCAGCCCGGTTCGCAGCCGCAGATGCGCAGGGCGAAGTTTGACAGGATGCGCAGGCCGTGCTCGCAGTGCGTCACCTCCGGGTGGAACTGCACGCCGCGCAGGGGCAGGCGCTCGTGGACGATGGCCGCCGGGATGCCGTTGTCCGTCGCCGCGCACACGCGGAAGCCGGGGGCCGTCCGCTCGATGGAATCGCCGTGGCTCATCCAGCTCTGGAACTGCCGCGGCACGCCCTCGAACAGGGGGTCGTCCCCCGTCACGGTCACGGGCCGGCGGCCGTACTCGCGGTCGGGCAGCGTGGACACGGTGCCGCCGTGGTCGCTCGTCATGCGCTGGGCGCCGTAGCAGACGCCCAGCACGGGCAGGCCGCAGGTGTACACGTCCGGATCCGGCGCGGGCGATCCCTGGTCGTACACGCTCCAGGGGGAGCCGGAAAGGATGATGCCCCTGGCGCCGGCGGGGAGCGCGAGTTTGGCGTCGCCGGGGACGATCTCCGTGTATACGCCCAGCTCGCGCACGCGGCGGGCGATCAGCTGGGTGTACTGGCTGCCGAAATCGAGTATCAGTACCGTATCCACGGGCTCTTCCTCACGATGGTCTCCTTGCGGTCGTAGCCCACGGACACGATGTCTATCGCGGTCTCCGTGTACTCCTCGATGAAGGAAATGTAATCCTTGGCCTCGAGCGGCAGTTCGTCGTAGTCGCGGGTCTCCTTGAGGGAGCGTTTCCATCCGGAGAAGGTCCGCAGCACGGGCTCGGCGTCCTCCAGGTCGCGCACGGAGGCCGGGAAGTGCTCCACGATCTTCCCCCTCACCTTGTAGGCCACGCATGCCTCGAAGGAGTCCAGGGTGTCGTACACGTCCAGGTGCGTGAGCACCAGCGAGTCGATGGAGTTGGACAGGCAGGCGTAGCGCAGGGCGACCAGGTCCAGGTAGCCGCAGCGGCGCGGGCGGCGGTCGCCTTCGGCGAGCAGCACCTCGGCACGAATCATCCGGAGCCTGCTGCCGCGATGCGGACGCTGGGAGCGTTGGCGGATTCAATCAAGGGCTGGCTGGATGCCGGGTTGGCATTGCTCTACCCGGAGGTCTGCCAGCTTTGCGAGCAGGCGCGGGCGACGCCGGCGGAGAGCTTTGTGTGCAGCGGCTGCCGCGCCAGGGTGCGGTTCATCCAGCCGCCGTTGTGCGAGCGGTGCGGGCGACCGTTTGAGGGGGACATCACCACCCAATTCGAGTGCGCCAATTGCCAGGAGCTCGA
>JAKLIU010000398.1 GCA_022709445.1 Spirochaetota bacterium
GGCCCGGCGGCCAGGTTCATGACTGCCGGGATGTCGCCGTCCGCGAGCGCCTTGCCGAAGGCGGCGTGCGAGATCGCGGGCACGCTTGAGGCTGCCATGACCCGCCATGCCCGTTCCCGTTCCGCCGGGCCCAGTTCAGACCCGGGCAGGCGCAGGGCCACGAACCAGGCCAGGGCGTCGCCCGCCTGCGCCGCCTCGCGCGCGTCACCGGTCCACAGTTCGCGATCCAGGCGCCAGCCGGTGGCTGCATTGGAGGCGGCGAAGGCCGCCGCGGCTGCCTCGTCCGCGGTTTCCATGGCCCCGAGCTCGCCCGCCAGCACGGCCAGGCGGGCTTCCCGCGCGGCGTCCCGGGCGGAGCGCGCGGCTTCCTCACCGAGGAGCAGGGCCAGCCGTCCGGAGGCGGCCGCCAGGGCCGTCTCCAGCTCGGCGTCCGTGGGCTGCCCAGCGGCGGGCGCGAATGTCTTGCCGGCGGCGGCGTCCCGGGCCACCCTGTCCAGCCTGGCCTGCAGGGCCTGCGCCGCCTGGTCGACGGCGGTCTGGGCCGCCCGCAGGTCCTTGGCGCGGCGATCCAGGTCCTTCGGGAGGCCGGCGGCCCACAGCCGCAGGGCGGCCAGTTCGTCCATGAGCCGGCCCAGGGCGGGATCCCGCGCGTCCGAGGCCACCAGGGCCTCGTAGGCCTTGCCGACCAGGAGGGCCGCGTAGGCGGCTATCGCGTCGGCGCGCCTGCCGTTCCAGAACAGGGTCTGCACGAGGAGTTCCCGCGCGACCAGGTCGTCGGGGGCGGCGGCGGTCCTGGCGGCGAGCTCGGCCATGGCCGTCCGGGAGAAGAGGATGCGGGTCCGCTCGCGGTCGGCCCAGGCCAGGAAGCGTTCGTCGGGGACGAAGGCGGCCAGGGCCTCCTCCATGATGCGGTCGGCACCTGCGGGATCGCCGCGGTGCTCCCTCAATCGGGCCAGCTCGAAGCGGAGCGAGGCCCGGGCGGGATGGGCCGAGGCCGCGCGGGCGAGCAGGGCCTCCGCGCGGTCCGGGTAGCCGCTGACGATGAAGGCGCGTGCGAGCGCCACCGACCGGTCCGGGTCGGCCAGGGCGGCGCGTTCAGCGTCCCTGAGCGCCTGTTCGCCCTGGGTTCCCTGGCCGGACCACAGCAGGGCCAGGCCCAGGTCCACCGACAGGGTGGGGTCACCGGGGAAGGCGGCCAGGGCCTGCCGGTACAGGGAGATGGACGCGGCGTACTCGCTGCGCCAGGCCGCGGTCTTGGCGGCTTCCTGCCAGGCCGCCAGGTCGTCCGGGCGGAGGGACAGGTAACGCTCCCAGGCCGCCAGGGCGGAGGGCAGGTCGTCCATGCCCAGCCGGGCCCGGGCCAGCGACTTCAGGTAGCGCGGATCCTCCGGGAGGGCCACCGAGGCGCGCCAGGCGTAGCGAACCAGGGAGCTGTGGTCGCCCGTGGCCGTGGCTATGTCGATGAGGGCGCGGTGCGCTCCGGCGTCGCCGGGCTCCAGCTTGAGCCTGCGCTCGTACTCTCCTGTGCCCAGGGGGGCGGGCTTGTCCAGCGGGTCCTCGATGGCTCCCCGGGGCAGGGCGGGAGGGCCATCCAGCGCGCGCAGGGCCGCGACCTGGTCCAGCTCGAAGGCGAACGCCCCGTCGACCGCGCGCTTTTCCCGGATCTCGAAGCGCAGGGTGTGGGCGCCGGCATCCAGCCAGGCCTTCCCCAGCGACACCCAGCGCCTGGCCGGGTCCCCGGTCCCCAGGATCCTGGCGGCCTCCCGGTACAGGCGCCTCGTCGCGCCGCCGTCCAGCGATACGTCCACCGGGCTATGGTAGCCCGGCGCGTCGGGAGAGGACGAAGCGGGGGGCGTGCCGGCGTACCAGAGCTCGTACTCCGCGCCTTCCTCCACGATGAAGGAATACTCCGCGTACCAGGCGATGCCGCCGTAGGCGGGGTTCTTGCGCATGAGCCTGAGCAGGCGGTTTCCCGACGCCCCGAAGCGTATCTCGGGTTCCCGCGAGAAGTTGGTC
>JAKLIU010000399.1 GCA_022709445.1 Spirochaetota bacterium
CCTGCGCATCCGATCCCGCGGCCACGTACACGATAATCATCTCCACGCCGTCCGCAGAGCGCTTCCGCGCCACCAGTCCCTTGAAACCCTTGCCGGCCAGGCGCTCGACCATGGCCTGGGCGTTCTCCTGCGTGCGGAACGCACCCACCTGGAACCAGGCGGCCGCGCTTTCCGCCGGACTGGATTCCGCCGGGCTCGAGCCCGGAGTACCGGCGGCCGGCGCCGCGGCGCCGGCGGGCTGCCAGCCCTGCCCCCCCGCGACCGACAGGGCGAGCAGCGCGACCCTGGCGCCCAGCCCGCCGGCGGCGGCCTCCGGCCTGCCCGGATAGCGGGTCTTGAGCCTGGCCAGGTAGGTCTCGCGGTCGGCTCCCGCGCTGAGTTCGGCGGCCAGCAGCAGCGCGGCCGGCTCGAGCCGGCTCTCCCCGGCGGCCACCACGGCGAGGGCGCGCGAAAGCGCCAGGTCGCGATCCCCGGACAGATAGTACGCGAACGCTTCAAGGAAGGGGACGCGCGGATCCCGGGCGCCACCGGCGGACGCGAGCGAAAGGGCGCGGGCGGCATCCCCGGACACGAGGGCGCAGAGGCCCGCATTGACGATGAACTGGGCGTCGACCGGCCCCGCGACGGCCCTCGCCGCCGTTTCCCACGCGAGCGAAGCCTCGGCCCAGCGCTCTTCAAGCTCGAGCACCGGCGCCAGCGCGGCGTGGAGGATCCGCCTGTCCGCCCCCGAGGCGAGCGGGGCCAGGGCCTGCAGGATGCGCAGGGTCTCGGAGACGGTCGTCGCCCGTTCGGCAGCCGCGAGCACCGCGTCCGCGAACCCGGCCTCCGCCGAACGCGGCGCGAGTGCCTTGACCGGGTCCGGCTCCTGCGAGGCGGCGGGCAGGAGGATGAACAGGCAGAGCAGGGCGGCAGCCGCCGCGCGGCTGGTCGTCACGGGGCGCATGGGTGGCTCAGCGGCGTTTCCCGGGCTTGCGGGCACGCACGCCGCTTGGCGCGGGGTCGGCCGGTGCGGCGGGCTCAGGGGCGGGAGCGGCATCTCCGGCGGGAAGCGCCGTGGTACCGGCGGAGCCCCGGTCCGCACCGACGCGGGCCGTGCGCTTGACCGGCCTCAGCGTGAGGAAGAACGCGGCCAGGAGCCCCAGGACGAACGAGCCCAGGATGGTCAGGACGACGGGCACGCCGGTGAAGTTGAAGAACACCAGCGAGACGTCGCAGCGGTTGTCCAGGTTGAACCCGACGAACACCAGCACCACTGCCATGACCGCTATGAACGCGAGGAGCTTCCAGGGCATCACTGCACCTCCTGTGCGCGGAACGTGTTGCCGCGCAGCGACCGGAGCCGGACGCGGACGAAACTCCCTATCCGGGAAGCCGGCCCCGGGAATACGACCATCATATCGTGGTCGGTGCGCGCCAGCAACTCCCCGTCCTGTTTCCGCGAGACGCCCTCGACCAGCACCTCGAGCTCGGCGCCCACCAAGGCGCGCATGACCTCGCCCGTGATGCGCTTCTGCAGGGCGATGACGCGGGACAGGCGCTCGCGCTTGACGTCTTCCGGGACCCTGCCGGGCAGGTCCACCGCCGGCGTGCCCTCCCGGGGGTTGAAGTGGTACATGTAGGCGTACGCGAACCGGACTTCCTCCATCAGGGACAGGGCCTCCCGCAGGTCGTCCTCCGTCTCCCCCGGGAAGCCCACCAGGATGTCCGTGGACAGGGAAATGCCGGGCACGCGCTCCCGCAGGCGGCGCACCAGGTCCAGGTAGTAGGCGCGGGTATATTTGCGGTTCATGGCAGACAGCATCCTGTCCGAGCCGTGCTGGGCGCAGAGGTGGACGTGCCTGGCCAGCAGCGGTTCGCGCGCGATCGCGTCGATGGTGGCGTCTGAGATGTCCTTGGGATGGCTGGTGACGAAGCGCACGCGCCCGATGCCCGTTCCGCGTGCCTCGGCGGCGACGCGCCCGAGCAGGCCCGGGAAATCCAGGCAGGCGCCGCCGTCGTCGACGTGGCGGTACGAG
>JAKLIU010000004.1 GCA_022709445.1 Spirochaetota bacterium
CGTAGCCCAGTTCGCCGGCGTCGTAGGCCCTGGTCATGGTCAGCCTGAGGTCCAGGTAGAAATAGAAGAAGATGAAGGTGAAGACCGTGCCCAGGGTCAGCAGGGTCTCCGCGATGCGCTTGGGCCACTTGCGCCTGAACCACAGGCCCAGGGCCTGGATGCCGCCCAGGTAGAGGGCCGTGGCCCACAGGAAGAAGCTGGCCATGTCCAGGGGGAGCACCGGGCCGGAGAGCGCCTGCATGCCGCTGTAGCCCAAGGGGGTCATGAGGGAGAACAGGAAGCGGGCCATGGGGCGGTGCCCGAAGCGGGCGAGCAGGCCGATCTGCATGAGCAGGAAGCCGATGAGGGTGAACAGGGCCAGGTCCGTGGGCCTGATGACGGTGGGGGCCGCGAACAGGATGATGATATAGAAGAGCACGAACTGGCTCGAATAGAGGAAGAACTCCTCCAGGTACCGTCGGGGAAGGAACTTCATGGGCGCTCCCGGGATCGTCATTGACCGGCATGATACCCCAGATCCGCCCGTTGGCAAAGCCGCGTCCGCCCGTGCTAGTATCCGGACGCCACGGCCGACGGCCGACGAGGGGGTGCCTGTGTTCAAGTCCGGAATCGCTCTGTTCTCGCTCGTCCTTGCCCTGTCTTCCCTGTCCTGCGGCCGGGAAGCGGAGCGGGAAGAACCGCCCTCCGGCGATGCCCCTCCGCCGTTCACCATGATCCTGGCCTGCCCGGCGGCCTGGGCGGATCCCGCGGGCTTTCCCGCGGGCATGGTCCGGCGCGTCGACCTGGAAGGAAGCCTGGACGCCGCAGCGCGGGCGGCGGTCATGGCTGCCGCCGGGGAGGCCCGTGCGGCGGCGGTGATCGTGGCCCCTGCTCCATCGGGTACGGCCGCGCTGTTCGCGGAACTCAGGCTGTCGCGGCCGGAACTCAGGCTGGTGGCGTTCTCCCCCGAGGACGCGACCCTGGCCATCGAGGCGGCCGCCGACCTGGTGCTGGGGCCGGATGCGATCCTCCTGGCCTGGGGCATCGCCAAGGCGGCCGCGGAGCTCGGGGCGGAGGTCCTGGTGTCGGTGCGGGGCGCCGGTCCCGGGCCAGCCGGCACGGATGCGGCGCAATCGGCGGAGCGGGCAGCCGCCGGGATCATGGGACTGCGCTACCTGGAGGCCGGTCCGGCGGAGGATGGGGCGGATCCGCTGGCGGCCGCGCTGGCCGCGCTCGGGGACGCCGGGAGCGGGGACCGGGCGCGGACGGCGGTGACGGGGAGCGGCGCTTCCCTGGCCATGCCGCTCCTGGAGGCCGCAGCCGGCGCGGGCCTGCTCTACGTGGAAGGCCGGCCGCCCGCGACCGGGTACGACGGCACGCCCTGGGATCCGGTCAGGTACCTGGGCGTGGCCGCCGCGCTGGCCGCTTCCCGCGGCGGGAGCGGCAAGGCCCTGATCTGGCCATGGGTCAGGCCGGAGCCCCTGGCGGCAGCCGCCCTGGAACACGTCCGGCGCGTCGTGGACGGGTCGGCGCGCATGGACGACGCCGCGGCGCTCGCGGCTGCCTGCTCCGCCCTGTGGCCCGCCGGGGGCATGAGGGTCGAGTGGCACGTTGACCCGGCCAGCGGCGTGAGGGCGAGGAATCACCTCCTGGTATCCGGGGACGCCTATGTCCTGGGCAGGGGCTACCTGCCGTCCGCCCTCGAGGGGATGCCCGCCTCGCTGCGCACCCTGGGTCCCGAGACGCCCTGAACCGGGGTCCGCAGGCGCCATTGCACGGTCCGCGTATCGATATAACGGTTCTCTCCAGGGCAAAAACATTGACAAAGGCCACGGCGAGCGCCCATACTGAATTGCCAATCGGCAAAACCACAAGGAGGTTTTCATGAAGAAAGGCTTGAGCATCCTGCTCATCGCCCTCGTGGCAATGGCTCTCGTGTTCACCGGCTGCCAGAAAAAGGACGCCGACGCCACCCAGGCCGCTTTCCACATCGGCGTGGTGACCGGTTCCGTCTCCCAGTCCGAGGATGATCTCCGCGGCGCCGAGGAGCTCATCAAGCTCTACGGCGATGCCAAGTCCGGCGGCATGATCAGCCACCTGACCTATCCGGACAACTTCATGGACCAGATGGACACCACCATCTCCCAGATCCTGTCCTTTGCCGACGATCCCCTCTGCAAGGCCATCGTCGTGAACCAGGCCGTCCCCGGCACCGCGGAAGCCTTCAAGCGCGTCCGCGAGAAGCGCCCGGACATCCTGCTCTTCGCCGGCGAGCCCCACGAGGATCCGCCCGTCATCCAGGCCGCCGCCGACATCGCCGTCAACAGCGACTTCATCTCCCGCGGCTACACCATCATCTGGGCGGCCAAGGAACTCGGCGCCAAGACCTTCGTGCACATCTCCTTCCCCCGCCACATGAGCTACGAGACCCTCGGTCTCCGCCGCCTCATCATGGAGCAGGCCTGCGCGGACCTGGGCATCAAGTTCGTGTTCGAGACCGCCCCGGATCCGACCACTGAAGTCGGCGTGGCCGGCGCCCAGCAGTACATCCTCGAGAAAGTCCCGCAGTGGGTGGAGAAGTACGGCAAGGAAACCGCGTTCTTCTGCACCAACGACGCCCACACCGAACCCCTGCTCAAGCAGCTGCTCGCGTTCGGCGGCATGTTCGTCGAAGCCGACCTTCCCTCCCCCCTCATGGGCTATCCGGGAGCTCTCGGTCTTGACCTGACCGCGGAAGCCGGCGATTTCACCAAGATCCTGGCCAAGGTCGAGTCCGCCGTGGTCGAGAAGGGCGGCGCTGGCCGCTTTGGCACCTGGGCCTACAGCTACGGCTTCACCGTGACCGCCGGTCTCGGCGAGTACGCTCGCCGCATCGCCGCCGGCGAAGTCCAGAAGGGCGACACTGCCGCCCTGTCCGACTCCTTCGCCATGTTCACCCCCGGCGCCAAGTGGGCCTCGGGCAAGTACATCAACGCGATCACCGGCCAGGCCGCCGACAACCACCTGCTGGTCTACATGGACACCTACGTCTTCGGCAAGGGCTACCTGCCGACGACCGCCCAGACCATCGATCCGAAGTACTACCAGATCAAGTTCGGCAACTGATCCCACGGGATCGCTGCCGACCACCCTTTGATCGAAAGCGCGGTTCCCGCAAGGGAATCGCGCTTTTTTGTTTGACCGGGTCCGGAATCGGGTATAAAATCAATCGGCTCTTGGAGCCCTCCATCCGGCGGGCGCCTCACTCGAACCCGAAGCTTGTGCAGCCAACTCCCCGGTCGTCCACCCTTCGCGGTTCACCAATAAAGGTAGGGAACATGCCCAACGAAACACCCTTGTTGTCCCTGGAAGGCATATCCAAGGATTTCTACGGCAACGTGGTGCTGGAGGACGTGACCTTCAGCGTCGGACGCGGCCAGATCGTCGGACTGGTCGGCGAGAACGGCGCCGGCAAGACCACGCTCATGCGCATCCTGTTCGGGATGCCCGTGATCGCCGAAACCGGTGGGTTCAAGGGCACTGTTTCCCTCGACGGGAAGCCGGTGGCCTTCAAGAGCCCGTTCGACGCCCTGGATGCCGGCATCGGGATGGTGCACCAGGAATTCTCGCTGATACCGGGCTTCACCACCACGGAGAACATCACCCTCAACCGCGAGACCATGAAATCAAACCTGGCCTGCGACATCTTCGGCTCGCGCATGAGCGTGCTGGACCGAGCGGCCATGCGCAAGCGGGCAAGCGTGGCGATCGAGCGGCTGGGCGTGAAGCTGGATCCGGACATGCTGGTCTCCGAGATGCCCGTGGGCCACAAGCAGTTCACCGAGATCGCGCGCGAGATAGACCGCGCCAACGTCAAGCTCCTGGTCCTTGACGAGCCCACCGCCGTGCTCACCGAGTCGGAAGCCGAGGTGCTCCTGGCCTCGCTGCGGACCCTGGCGTCCCAGGGCATATCCATCATCTTCATCTCCCACCGCCTGCACGAGATCGTCAAGGTCGCGGACAGGATCGTGGTGCTGCGGGACGGCAAGGCGGTCAAGGACGTCCCCACGGCCGGCACCACCGTCCACGACATAGCCAAGTGGATGGTCGGGCGCGACGTGCAGGCCAGCGTCACCGAGCTGTCCACCTGCAAGGAGAACACCTTCCTGTCGGTGGAGCACCTCTGGGTGGACATGCCCGGCGAGACGGTCCGCGACGTGTCCTTCGAGGTCAGGGAAGGCGAGATCTTCGGGATAGGCGGCCTGGCCGGCCAGGGCAAGCTGGGCATCGCCAACGGCATCATGGGCCTGTTCCCCGGCGGCGGCAAGGTCACCGTCGACGGCAAGGACATCCCGCTCAACGACCCGCACGGGGTGCTCAACTCGCACATGGCCTCGGTCAGCGAGGACCGGCGCGGCGTGGGCCTGCTCCTGGACGAGACCCTGGAGTGGAACATAGCGTTCACCGCCATGCAGGCCAAGGGAGAGTACCTGACGCCGGTGCTGGGCGGCCTCTTCAAGCTGCGCGACGAGAAGGCTATGAAGAAGCTGGCCGAGCAGTACGTGAAGCAGCTGGAGATCAAGTGCACCGGCACCAAGCAGCGCGCCATGGAGCTCTCCGGCGGCAACCAGCAGAAGATCTGCCTGGCCAAGGCCTTCGCCCTGAATCCCAGGCTGCTCTTCGTGTCCGAGCCCACGCGCGGCATCGACGTGGGCGCCAAGGCCATCGTGCTGGAGACCCTGCGCACCTACAACCGCGAGTTCGGCATGACCATCGTGATGATCTCCAGCGAGCTGGAGGAGCTTCGGTCCATCTGCCACCGGATAGCCATCGTGGACGAGGGGAAGATCGCCGGCATACTGGCGCCGACCGCGGACATCGCCGAGTTCGGGTTGCTCATGTCCGGCGAGCCCGACGACAAGAACGGAGACGCGGCATGAATCGCATCAAGGCTTTCATCACGGACTTCGGCTGGCCGCGCATCATCATAGCGCTGTTCCTGCTGGGGCTCTTCATCTCCGCCCCCATCGTGGGGGTGAAGCTCGGGCCGTCGTTCACCGACGTGTTCAACCGCTTCGGGCAGAACGCCATCATGGTGCTGGCCCTGGTGCCCATGGTGCAGGCGGGCTGCGGGCTCAACTTCGGCCTGCCCCTGGGCATCCTGGCGGGGCTCCTGGGGTCCACGCTGGCCATGCAGCTGGGCTTCGTCGGGGCGCCCGGCTTCATCGTAGCCATCCTGATCACCATACCCTTCGGCCTGCTCTTCGGCCTCGGCTACGGCAAGCTCCTGAACAAGGTCAAGGGCGAAGAGATGACGATAGCCATGTACGTCGGCTTCTCGGCGGTCATGCTCTTCTCCATCCTCTGGCTGGTCCTGCCCTACACCAAGGCCGACCTGGTCATGGGCTACGCGGGCGAGGGCCTCAGGCGCTCGATCTCGCTGGAGAAATACTGGGCCAAGCTGCTCAACGACTTCCTGGCGGTGCGCATCGGCGACTTCGTATTCCCGACCGGCCTGATGCTGTTCGTCGGGCTCTGCGTGCTCTTCATCTTCGTGTTCATGCGCACCCGGACCGGCACCGCCCTGACTGCCGTCGGCTCCAACCCGGATTACGCCCGCGCCAGCGGCGTTTCGGTCGAGCGCATGCGCACCGTCAGCACCGTGGTGTCCACCGTGCTCGGCGGCGTAGGCATCCTGGTGTACCAGCAGAGCTTCGGCTTCGTGCAGGTCTACGACGCGCCGCTGTACATGGCCTTCCCCGCCGTGTCCGCCCTGCTCATAGGCGGCGCGTCGGTGACCAAGGCCAGCATGGTCAACGTGGTGATAGGAACCTTCCTGTTCCAGGGCATGCTGACCATGACGCCGTCCGTCATCAATTCAGTGCTCAAGACCGACATGTCGGAGGTCATCCGCATCATCGTGTCGAACGGCATGATCATCTACGCGCTGACCAGAAAGACAAAGGTGACCAAATGACCCTGAAGGCCGACAAGCTCGGGAAATTCCTGAGCGACAACATCGTCACGGTGATCTTCCTCGCCCTGACCCTGGTCGCCATACCGTTCTCCAGGCTATCGGGCACGTACATCCTGTCCAACCTGATCGACCGGTTCGCGCGCAGCTCCTTCCTGGTGTTCGCGCTCATCCTGCCCATCATGGCGGGCATGGGAATCAACTTCGCCATGGTGCTCGGCGCGACCGCGGGCCAGATCGGCCTCATCTTCGCGATCGACAACAACATCATGGGCGTGCAGGGCCTGGTCTACGCCTCGCTCCTGGGCATGCCCATCTCCATCCTGCTGGGCTGGTTCTGCGGGCAGATCCTCAACCGGGCCAGGGGCCGCGAGATGGTCACGGGCTTCATACTGGGCTTCTTCATGGACGGCGTGTACCAGTTCTTCGGCCTGTACGTGATGGGCTGGCTCATTCCCATCAAGACCGGCCAGGTGGCGCAGATCGACGGCGGCGGCGTGCGCAACACCCTGGGCCTCGAGTCCGTGCGCGGAGGGCTGGACAAGATCATCAGCCTGAAGATCGGGCCGTTCGCCTTCCCCATCGTTACCTTCGCGGTCATCGCCCTCCTGTGCGTGTTCATCATCTGGTTCCGCAAGACCAAGCTGGGGCAGGACATGAGGGCGATCGGGCAGGAGCAGGGCGTCTCGCACTCGGCCGGCATCAACGTGGACCGGACCAGGATCCTGGCCATCGTCATCTCCACGCTGCTGGCATGCCTGGGGCAGATCATCTACCTGCAGAACATGGGCAACATGTTCACCTACACCAGCCAGCGCCAGGCGGGCTATTTCGCGGCAGCGGCTATACTGGTGGGCGGCGCGACGGTGACCAGGGCGACCATCAAGAACGTGTTCATCGGCGTGTTCCTGGTGCACTCGCTGTACATCACCATGCCGCTGGCCGGCAAGGAGCTGTTCGACTCCGCCATGATCGGGCAGTACATGAGCGACTTCATCAATTTCGGGATCATATCCCTGGCGTTGGTGCTGCACGCCTGGCGCAACAGGCGCAACGCGGACCTGGCGCGCGCCGGGCTGCGCGGGGGCGCCGCGCTCGCGGCCGCTGGAGGCGACAAATGACCAAGCGATCCATGATCGTGCGCGGGGCGCTGCTGGCGCTGTACATCGCGGTGGGGATCTGGGCCTACAGCACCGGCAAGGGCTACAAGATCTTCGTGGACAACACGGATCCTGCCGTCGCCGGGGCCATCACCGTGGCCATTGACGGAGCGACGCCGGTCAAGGTGCGCCTGGGCGGCTACACCGGCATCATGGTCAAGGGCACGGGCTCGCACCGCATCAAGATCATGCGGGAAGGCGCGCCTGATTTCATCGGGGAGTTCCGCTTCCCGCCCGAGTCCACGGCCGCCGCCCTCGCGGTTTCCGGCATCAGGCCGGGCAGCGAGATAGTGGTGACCCCGGTGGATCCCGAAACCCGCGACCGCTGAAGGCGGGCGAAGACCGCTGAAGGCGGGCGGCGCCAACCCGGCGTCGGCGACGTCCACCGGGATGAATCCATCGATGCATCATGGCCGCGCGCCGTCCCGGGAGGATGACGCGCGGCTTTTTGATGCGCCGCCCGGATTGCGCTACACTTGCGTGGAAGGGGGCGGGTTTGCCGCCGCCCGATACAGGAGCGTACCGATGAGAAAACCCATAGCCACCGTCCTTGCCCTGGTCCTCGCGGCCGCGCCGGTACTGCCCGCGCTCGCGGCCCCTCCCGCCGCCAAGGTGCTCACGCAGGCCAGCCTGGACAAGTTCCTCAAGGACCTGCCCTCTGTCATGAAAGAGCTGGAAAAACTCGGGAATGACCTGGAGGAGAAGGCTGGTCTGGACGAGGATTCCCGCGAGGAAGGCGAACCCCTGGACATGGCGGCCATCCGCACCGCCATGAAGGCCCTGTACGCGGACGCCAAGGTCAAGGCGGTGCTGGCCAGGTACGGCTGGACCGAGAACTTCTTCGAGCTGTACGTGGTCGTGGCCATAGGCATCTCGTACCTGGCCTTCGAGGATGCGTACGCGATGTATCCCATGGCCGAGATGAAGGCGATGATGGACCAAATCAAGGCGGGCGTTCACGCGGACGACCTTGCTTTGGTGAAGGCCAACCGCGGACGGGTGGAAGCGGCCCTCGACTGGGACGACTGAATCCTCGGACCGAGTCCTCGGATTGAATCCGCGGACTGAATCCGATGACTCGGTCCGCTACATCCCCACCGGGAAGAGCGAGCCCTGGCGGTCGCGCAGCCTGGTCTCTATGGTGCAGACTATGGCGTCCAGGTCGCGCGAGTGTTCCACGAAATCCAGGGTATCGCCCGGGACGATGAGGACCGGCGAGAGCGTGAACGAATCGATCCACTCCTCGTACAGCCGGTTCAGGTCCTCCAGGTAGCGGTCCGGGATCGCCGCCTCGAACTCGCGGCCGCGGCGCGCGATGCGCTTGCGCAGGGTGGGCACCGAGGCGCGCAGGTAGATGACCAGATCCGGGGGCGGCAGGAGCGTGGTCAGGGTGCGATACAGCTCGCGGTAGGTCTCCCAGTCCCGGCAGGTCATGGATCCGCGCTCGTACAGGTTGCGCGCGAAGACTTCCGCGTCCTCGTAGAGCGAGCGGTCCTGCACCACCGAGAAGGGGTCGTCCATGAGCGCCCGGTGGGACCGGGTCCGGTGGGTCAGGAAGAAGACCTGCGAGTGGAAGGCCCATCGTTCCATGTCGGCGTAAAAATCCTCCAGGAACGGGTTCTCGGCCACGGGTTCGTAGTACGGCCTGAAGCCCAGGCGTTCCGAGAGGAGCCCGACGAGGGAGGACTTGCCCGCCCCGATGTTGCCAGCCAGTACGAGGTATTTCTTCATGCGCTCGCTTCCCGTGGCAGTCTAGTCCGCGGCGCGCGTTTGGGCAACAGGACCGGCCCGGTTCCCGGCGCTTGCCCCGGGCCGGGGCATGCGCGATACTTGGGCGGGTGCCCGGGCGACCGGAACCGGGCAACAAGGAGCCGCCCATGAAGAAAGCCGCCGAGATCCTGGCCCTTGCGTTGGCCGTCACGACTCCAGCGTGGTGCTGGGACGACCATGACCAGCTCAGCTGGCTCTCCCTGCGCGGCGAGGAGTGGGCGGGCGACATGGTGGTGGCCGAGGAGCTCCTGTCGTTCCTGGAGGCCGAGAAGGCCGCGATCGCGGGGGTCCTGGAAGACCTGGAAGCCAGGCTGGCGGAATCCCTTCCATCCGCGCCCCCGAGACCCGCCGCGTTGGCCTTCGATCCGGCGCTCTCCGGGCAGGCACTGCTGCACTCGTTCAGCCGCGCGCTGCGGGTCAACCCGGAGCGTCCGTTCGTCCTGTTCCTGCAGCCGCTCGCCGGCGAGGAGGCCACGCACACCGGTGATCCCCTGCCCCTCGAGCTGGTGGACCTGTTCTCGTACCGCTTCCCCTCGCCCCCGTTCAGGGCCTTGCCGGCGGGGAGCGAAGTGGCCGCGGCCCGCGTGGTAGCCAGCGCTTCCGACGAACCCGACTACGGCATGGACCTGGGCCTGTACGAGGACAACGGCACGGCCTGGGGCTCCGTCTACGGTTTCGGGACCCAGCCATGGGGCAATCCAGCATTGGTCTACGGCAGCCAGGCTCCGTTCCACATGTCCTTCCCCTGGGAGGATCCGGTCATCAAACTGGCCGCGGCCTTCGTGGGAAGGGGCCTGGCGGCGTACCGGGTCGAGCAGTACACGGCCCTGGCCCGCCATGCCATGGAGAGCGGGCACGAGTACTGGGGCTACCGCTTCGCCGGCTGGGCGCTCCACTACCTGCAGGACATGGCCCAGCCCTACCACGCGCGCCTGATGCCCGGGAAGGGCACGCTGGGGATGCTTTCCCTGTACGCCCTGGGCTCCACGGAGGACATAGACGGGGCGGTGGTGCTGCTCTCCAACCGGCACCTGGTCATCGAGGATTGGGCGTACCGGATCGTTTCCTCGTGGTCGGGCGATGCGGGAGCCTCCCCCCTGTTCGCCGCCCTGTCAGGCGGCGGCGAGGCGCCCCCGTACCGGGAAGGCTGGGCCTACGATGTGGTGGCACGGGCGGCCTATGAGCGCGGACCGGCGCTGGATGCGCTGATCGTCAAGGCCTTCCCCGCGGGGATGGTGTCTGATCCCTCATATGATTTCGGGGCGGATCCCGGGCGGCCGGACGCCCTGGCCGCGCTGAGGGACGGGGCTCCCGGGATGGCCGCGGAGCTCGAGGCGGCGGTCGCCGCGATCTTCTCCGACCTGGGTGCCGGCAGTCGCGCCTACCTGTCCTTCATACGCGACCACGGCGCCCGGCCGGCTCCGCGGGAGGCGCCCGTGGATCTTCGCGGTCCGCTGTACCTCGCGGCCCTGGCCGGGATCCTGGCCGGCATCGCGGCGCTGGCGCTGTGGGCGGTCCGTCGGAGGCGCAGGCGCAGGGCTGCCCGGGCAGCCTGAAGCGGTCGGCCGTCGGAGGCCGGCCTGGGTTTAGAACGCGCCGGCGCGAGACCGCTCCGCCAGCCAGGAGGCGAAGCGCCTGGAGGCTTCGGCCATGGCCGGCTGGTCGGCGGCCGGCGAAAAATCGCTGGCCACGATCCTCCCGTCGTCCGCCCTGGAGAAGGTGAGGGCGAGGAGCCAGCCCGTGTCGGTCCTGACCAGGCTGCCGGACGCTACGTAGTCCGCGTCGAATACCTTCCCCGCCGCGGCGTCCCTCCCGGCCGCTCCGGCGGCCATGGACAGCTCCATCTCCTCGAGCGCGGCGCGGCGGGAGTCCGCGTCGAACACGCCGAACTCCCCGCAGGCTATGAGCGCGTCCCTGAAGGACAGCTTGGCCACCGCCAGCGAGGCTTCGTCCGCGCCGACGGATTCCAGTTCCCGGATCACCACCACGGGCGCGCCTTCCCGCGGACCGGCGGGAACCGGCGCGGCGGGGGAAGGCTCGACGCGGTAGCCTTCCAGGTAGGTGGCGTATTCGGCCGTCAGGCCCGCGGTTTCCATGTCCAGGTCCCTGGGGTCGAGCCGGCCGGTCATCACCCTCAGGATGGCGACGGCTCCCGGATCGGTGGCCGGGTCGGCGAGCGCCGCGTCCGCGTAGTCCACGGCGGCTTCCGGGTCCTCGGAGGCCAGGAGGCGGTACTCGAGCAGGCGGGCGGCCGAGGCCAGCACGGGATACGCGCTCGCCGCGCCCGAGAGCGCCTCGCGTGCCCCGGCCAGGTCGCCGGATCGGAGCAGGATCCAGGAGCGCGCCTGCAGCACCGCGGAGGCCACGGCCTCGTCCTTCCGGTCGACGGCGTCATCCAGCGCGGTCTCCAGCACGCCCAGCGCGCCGTCGAAGTCGAGCGTCCGGACCATGGTGCCGACCTCCCGGAGGAAGGTCGCCGGCGTCACGGGAGCCTCAGGCCGCTCGGGGCGGGACGGCCGTACGGCCTCGGGACCGCCCGCGCACGCCGCCGCCAGCATGGCGGCGATGAAGGGGACGGAAACGCGCCCCGCCCGTCGCGTGCGCGGCCTGCGGCCGGCTCCCATCGTCCTGTCGTTCCACGTCGATGCCATGCGTTGACTCCTCCCGTAACCGGGAAGATTGTATCGCAGCGGCCGGCGATTTGCATCCGTGCTATAGTGCGTGCATGCTCATCGTCCCCTACGGCGCCGCCCGTAGCGAGTTCCGCGTCTCCAACTCGCGCTTCCTGGCCGCCATCGCCCCCGCCGACTCGGTGGCGCAGGCTCGCGCGTTCATCGCGGGCATCCGCGGGGAATTCCCCGACGCGACGCACTGCGTGCCGGCCTTCCTTATAGGCGGCGGGAACTCGGTGACCGAGTTCTGCTCGGACGACGGCGAGCCTTCGGGGACGGCCGGCCGGCCCCTGCTGGCCGTGCTCAAGGGTTCGGGCCTCGGGAACGCGGCGATCGCGGTGCTGCGCTGGTTCGGGGGGACGCAGCTTGGGACGGGGGGCCTGGTGAAGGCCTACTCGGAGGCGGGCAGGCTGGCCGTGGCGGCCGTCCGCCGGGCCGCCCTGGTCCCTGGCTTGAGGGCGCGCGTCGTCCTGCCCTACCATCTGTTCGACCGGGCCAGGCTGGCGCTCGCCGCCTGCGGCGCGACGGTGCTGCGCGAGGATTTCGCGGAGTCGGTCTGTCTGGAGCTGGAATTTCCCGCGGAGGTCCGGGAAGAGCTGGCCCGCCGGCTGGCGGATCTCGGCTCGGGCACGCTGGATCTCGAGACCATCGGGGAGACCGTGATCAGGACGCCGCTGGACGGCGGGGGGAACGCATGAAACACGCGGTGATAGTCGGGGCAAGCAGGGGCCTGGGCAGGGAGATGGCGGCGCGCTTCGCGGCGGCCGGCTGGGCCGTCACCATGAGCGGGCGGGACGCGGACAGCCTCGCCGCCGCGGAGGCGGGCATACGGAGCGCGGTCCCCGGATGCCCGCTGGCCTGCCTGGCTTCCGACACGGCCCTGCCCGGGGAGGCGGACAGGCTGTGGGCCTTCGCCGCCGCCCGCTTTCCCGTGGACGTCTGGATACAGAACGCCGGCATCAACCAGCCGGACGCGACCCTCGACCGGCTGGCGGACGCCGACATGGACCGGGTGGTCTCTGTGAATCTCCTGGGCGCCATGCACGGCGTCGCCGCGGCCTGGCGGGGCATGCAGGCCCAGGGACACGGCCGCATCTACACCATGGAAGGGTTCGGCTCGAACGGCATGATGGCCGCCGGCATGACGGTCTACGGCGCGTCCAAGGCCGCCCTCACGTACTTCACGGAATCCTTCTCGAGGGAGCGTAAGGCGGGGCCGGTGACCGTCGGCACCCTGAGTCCGGGCATGATGCTCACGAGCTTCCTGCTGGATCCGCTGGAGCGCATGGAACCTGGCAGGAAGGCCAGGCTGGAGCGGATCTACGACATCCTGGCCGACGATCCGGCCGAGGTGGCCGACTGGCTGGTGCGCCGCGTCATTGCCGACCGTTCGCGGCGGCCGCGGATCCGCTGGCTCACCGGGGGCAAGGCCTTCCTGCGCTTCCTGCTGTCGCCCTTCCGGACGCGGGACCTGGTCCGGCGCATGCGGGGGCTTGGCTGACGGCGCGCCTGCTCAGTCGCCTATCCTGAGCAGGTTCCAGACCTCCGGGTCTTCCTGGCCGAGCCGCCAGAAGCCGATCATGGAGACGCCTCGCCCGCGGTATTCCAGCGCTCGCCGCGCGATCGAGTGGGCGTCGTCGAACCACACCACGTAGTTCACGGTCTCCGAGAACCGGAAGAACGGGATGCCCTCCGCGTCCCGTTCCTGGGCGGCCGATTTCTCGGCGAGCAGCTTGCGGATGCTGGAGAAGCGGTAGGCACCCGCGGGATTCTTGTCGCCCCAGCCCCGGCCGTAGAAGGGCATGCCCATGATCACCTTGGCCGCGCCGGCGGCGGTCACGGCCCAGGCGGCCACGCGGTCGGACCAGGCGATGGAGGCGACCGCGCCGGCGGCGGATCCGCTCCAGTGCTCGTCGTAGGCCATGACGAAGAGCCGGTCCGCGACCGCGGTCAGCCTGGCGTAGTCGTAGGCGTCGTCCAGCTTCCGGGTCCGGGCCGGTACGCAGACCGTCAGCATGCGCTTGCCCAGGCGCGCGTCCAGCAGGGACAGGAACTCGAGGAAGGCGGCGGCGTCGTAGGAGGGGATCATCTCGAAGTCGATCACCACGCCGTCATAGGGAATGGCCGCGGCGGCTATGTCCGCCACCAGTTTGTCCCTGAGCCCATACTCGGGCGACAGCACGAAATGGAGCAGGGCCTGGTTGCCCACCTCCGCGATGACCAGGTGCTTGCGCGCGCCTGCCTCGCTGAGCCGCTCGACCGGAGGCACGCCGTAGAGCTCTCCCTTGACCGAGAGCCGGCCCGAGAAATACGCCAGGTCCGTGATGGGCGCGTCCGAGGGGAGCATGGCTTCCTCGTTCTGCATGAGGTAGGCCCAGATCTCGCGGAAGCCCAGCCGCTCCCGGGGCTTGTCCGCCTCGTATTCCACGTACAGCGGGACTCCGGACTGAGCGACTGCAGGCGCCAGGGCCGCCGCGACCAGGATCGCGGCCAGCGCGGGAGCGTGCCTCACTCCAGGCCCTCCAGCTCCGCGGGCTCCTGGCCGGCGATGCTATCCTTGAGCGCGGCCATGCGCGCCGAATTCTCGCCGCCCAGGCTCCGGATGGCTTCCGCGTGGACCAGGAGCTCCCCGCAGGCTGCCGTCACCCGCGCCGAACCCGCCTTGAGCCTGGCGGCCACGTCCCGGGCGGCGGCTGCGCGGGCCGACGATTCCTCCATGGCCTTGGAGGCGGAGCCCGCGGCGGAGCCGGCCGACTCCGACAGGACCCTGAAGCCGTCGATGGCGCCGCTCACGCCGGCCGTGCCCGCGGAAACCTCCCCGAGCCTGACCAGCAGGTCGCCCAGGGTGGACGACACCCGCTGGATTTCCTCCGACAGCCGGGAGAAGAACTCGCCTGTCTCGGCGCCGGCGCCGGAGGCCCTGGCCACCGCCTCCCTGGTGTCGTCCAGCAGCCTGCCAATCCCCCGCGAGCTGTCGGCGGTCTCTTCGGAGAGCTTGCGGATCTCCTCGGCCACCACGCTGAATCCCTTTCCCGCGACGCCCGCGTGGGCCGCCTCTATCGCGGCGTTCATGGCCAGCAGGTTGGTCCGGTTGGCCACGTCCGCGATCAGTTCGTTCATCTCATCCATGCGGGCGGTGGCCTTGACGATGCCGTCGATGGAGCCGGTCACCTCCGCGATGCGCTCGTCGCCGTCGCGCGCCACGTGCGCCAGCTCCTCTATGCCGGCCTTGCGGGCGTCCGCCGCCGCGGCTATGTCCTTGAGCGAATGGATCATCTGCGAGATGGCGGCGGAGGCCTCCAGCACCCTGGTCGAGTATTCGCCGAGCGCGGCGCCCACTTTCACCTGGCCGGCCGAGACGCCCGCGTCGCTCGCGGCCGCCGCGGCCAGGGCCTCGTCCAGGGAGGCCACGCCCACGGCTTCCTCCGCCGCGATGCCGCTGAGCTCCCGGGCGGAGCGGGACATCGCCTCGCTGGCGTCCGCCAGCTTGCCGCTGATCCGCCAGGCCGACTCCTGGGCCTCCTGCATCGCCCGGGTGGCTGACTCGAACTGGCGCTTGGCCAGGCCCGACGAGTGGGCGCACTCGTCCACCAGGGTGCGCTGGAGCCTGACCGTCATGGAAGAGAACACGCCACCGACGGCCACGAGGAGCATGCTGGTGCCCAGGGACTGGGCCGCCAGGGCCGTGACGGTCCCGCCGTCCAGGGGGAGCGCGTCCGCGACGTACAGGACGGCCATCGCCGCCAGGTCCAGTACGGTGAGCACGATCACCTGCATGCGGCTGACGGCTATGAGGGCCGCCGTCAGCAGCAGGAAGGAGCCCAGGGTGCCGAACACGTAACACTCGTAGACGGTACGGTACTCGTCGAACTTGATGGCGGCGAACATGACGGCGAACAGGCCGTAGAGGAAGAGCGAGGAAGCGGAGGAGAAACGGCCCTTGGCGATCAGGAAGAGGACCGCGGCGCAGAATACCGACAGCCCGATGAGGAAACCGGCGACCGCGAACGCTCCCGTGGCGGCCATGAGGGCGCAGAGCACGATGCCGAACAGCCCTATGGACAGGGCCGTGGGCACCAGCAGGCGGGCTTTCTTGCGGATCCTGATATCGGAGTCGCGGTAGGGTGCTATGAACGGCCGGAGTATGGCTTCCGTGGCTTTTGACATGCGAACCTCTTCAGGAAAATATGTATCGAGTATGCCGCAGAACTCCGCCGATCACAAGTTGCGGTCTGTCGTCAGTCGTCGTAATAATACCAAGATGATATTGACACTAAGAATAAAACCACGATAAAATAACGATCATGGATACCAAACTGACGTATACGGCATTCGCGGGCACAGCCCTGGTGGGTTCCGGTGACCTGGCGGCAATCCTGGCCTGTTGCCATGGCGCGCAGGAATCGGGCCGCGACGGGGTGCTGGTGTTTTCCGACGAGAGCGGCAAGCAGGTGGATTTTGACCTGCATGGCAGCCTGGATGAGGTCCTGGCCCGTCACGGGCTGTCGGGAGAGGGGCCAAAGCGCGGTCCCGGAAGGCCGAAACTGGGCGTGAAGGGCATGGAGGTGACCCTCCTGCCCCGGCACTGGGATTGGCTGGAACGGCAGCCCCAGGGCGTGTCCGCAACCCTGAGAAGGCTGGTGGACGAGGCCCGGGGCCGGGAGACCGAGTCGGACCGGGAACGGGAGCGCATGGACGCGGCTTTCCGTTTCATGTCCGCGATGGCCGGCGACCTGCCCGGCTACGAGGAGGCCTGCCGCGCCCTCTACCGCCGCGACCGCGCCGTGTTCGGCGCCCTGGTCGGTCTCTGGCCGGCGGACATCCGGGACCACGCGCTGCGCCTGCTGGGCTGAGCCGGTGCCCGCGGCGGCAGCCTGCCGACCTGCACCCGCGTTCCGACGAACACGGAAAGCACCGTGGATGAAGATCAGTCGGGCGCGGGGCCGCGGCCGGTGACAGCCCTGAAGCCGAGCGCGCGGTAGAGCCGCCAGGCGCAGGACGCCGAGGGGGCCGCCCTGCCGCGCTCGAAATTCCAGAGCGTGTTCGGGTGGACGCGCGCCATGCCGGCGAGCTCGGCCAGGCTCAGGCCCAGGACCAGCCTGCGCTCGCGAAAAGAGGTGCCGTGCATGACGGCCATGGCCGGTTCCGCCTGCGGCTGCAGGATCGGCGGAACCGGGGCCGGGATCCGCGCCGGCATGACGGGCAGGTAGCCGGATTCGTCGAACTCGATGCGCTCGAAGCCGAGCCGCAGGCAGACCATGCCCAGGGCCAGGATGGACGGCTCGACCGATCCGCGCTCCAGGTTCGAGACGGTGTTCACGTGCAGGCGGGCCCACGAGGCGAGGTCGTACTGGGTGAGTCCCGCCTCCCGACGGGCCGCAGCGAAGCGCTCACCCGCGCGCCGGGCCATGTCGAGGGCGGCATCGCGCTGCTGGCGCAGGTCATCCTCCCGGGCGCCGGAGCGCCCGGGAGGATTATAGCACGCGATCGCGCTCCATGCCGGACACCGTCCGCCGCGTGGTCACGGCGACCGTGGGTGCGGGAGGGATAGGAGCGGGCAGCCCGCAGCGGAGCGAGGACTGCCGCGGATAGCCCGATCCCGCCCGCGGCAGCGGGCGGGACCCGCCCTTCCCGGGAGTACTCAGGAACCGGCCTTGTCCCGCTTCTTTTTCAGTTCCTCGGCCTTGCGGGAAATGCGGTTCCAGACCGCGGCCATGCCCATGGCCTTGCGGACCGCGGACAGGGTCGCGCGCGCTTCCTCGCGCATGCGCATGGTGCCGTCGTAGATCACCTCGTCGGCCAGGCCGGACTGGCCCTCGTAGCGGGCGCGGCGTTCGCGGATGGGGTCCAGGAAGGCGTTGAGGGCGGCCGCCAGCTTTTGCTTGACCTCCACGTCGCCCACCTTGCCGGCGCGGTAGCGGGTTTTCAGGTCTTCCACCATGGCCTTGTCCGGGTTGAAGGCGTCGTGGTACTGGAAGACGGGGTTGCCCTCCACGGTGCCGGGTATGTCGGCGCTGGTGCGCTTGGGGTCCGTGTACATGGACATGACGCGCTTCTCCACGGTCCGCGCGTCGTCCGACAGGAAGATGGCGTTGTTCAGGCTCTTGGACATCTTGGCGTTGCCGTCGGTGCCCACGAGCGAGCCGTACTCGGAGACCATGACGTCGGGGACGGGCAGGGTCTCGCCGTAGAGGAAATTGAAGCGCCGAGCCAGCTCGCGGGTGATCTCCACGTGGGCCACGTTGTCCTTGCCAACGGGCACCAGGTGGGCGCGCGGCAGGAGTATGTCGGCGGCCTGGAGCACGGGGTAGGCCAGGAGCCCCAGGGGCATCTCCTCGATGCCGGCGCCCTGGGCCATCTCCTTGAGGCTGGGTATGCGCGACAGGCGCGGCACGGTGACCAGGTTCTGGAAATAGAGCGACAGTTCTATCACCTCGGGCACGGCCGACTGGAGGTAGATGACGCTCTTGGCCGGGTCGATGCCGCAGGCCAGGTAGTCCAGCACCGCCGAGCGGACGTTGTCCGCCAGGAGCTCGATGTTCTCCTTCTCCGGCTTGGTGGTCAGGGTGTGGAGGTCCGCGACGATGAAGAAGCATTCGTACTGGTCCTGGAGGCGGACGCGGTTGGCCAGGCTGCCCACGTAGTGGCCCAGGTGCAGCTTGCCGGTGGGGCGGTCGCCGGTGAGTATTCTCTTGCGTTCCATGATGGTGCTCCGTGATTGGGGTGGTTCGGGAGGTGAAACAGGGGCGGGTCGCCTCGCGGGGTTCCGTCAGGCCCCGTCGCCTGAGACTCAGGCGCGCGACACCGCCGGTCGCCAGGACCAGGCTTCCATGGGGAGGCGGACTGTCGCGGGCCGCGGACGCGGCGGGGATGCGCGGTTCATGCCGTGATTCTAGCGCAATCGGACCGGCGCGGCAACGGGATGGCGACGCGGGCGCTTCGTGCTATCCTCATGGGGGTGATGGAGGTCCTTCATGGAACGAACCGGCTCGAATTTCGCCGCGGCCCGCGCGCCGGCGACCGTGGCCAACGTGGCGGTCGGCTTTGACGTGCTCGGCTTTCCCGTGGACGCGGTGGGCGACACCGTGCGGGTGGAGCTCATGGACGGGCCGACGGTGCTCATCGATTCCATCGAGGACGGAGGCGTGGCCATTCCCATGGACGCCGCCGCCAACACGGCCGGGGTGGCGCTCCTGGGGCTGATCCGGACGGAGGGCCTGGCGCACGGGTTCAGGCTGCGCATCCGCAAGGGCATCCCGCTGTCCAGCGGGATGGGCGGATCGGCGGCCAGCTCGGTGGCGGCCCTGGTTGCGGCCAACGCCCTCCTGGAAACCCCGCTGCCGCCGGAGCGCCTCCTGCCCCACGCCCTGGCGGGCGAGGAGCTGGCCAGCGGCTCGCCCCACGGGGACAACGCCGCGCCCTGCCTGTACGGCGGGCTGGTGATCCTGCGTTCGACGGAGCCTGTGGAGGTGGTCCGGCTGCCCGTGCCCCGCGGGCTCTGCGTGGCCCTGGTCCACCCGCACCGGGAGCTGGACACGCGCACCAGCCGCGGCGCCCTGCCGCGCGACCTGCCGCTGCGAGACTACGTGGCCCAGTCGGCGCGGCTGGCTGCCTTCGTGGCGTCCTGCTTCATGGACGACCTTGCGCTCATGTCCCGCTCCCTGGAGGACGTGCTGGTTGAGCCCAGGCGCGCTTCCCTGGTTCCTGCCTTCGCGGCGGTCAAGCGGGCGGCCCTCAAGGCGGGCGCGCTGGGCTGTTCCCTCTCCGGCTCCGGGCCGTCCGTGTTCGCGCTCTGCGACGGCATCGTGTCGGCGCGGCGCGCCTGCGAGGCCATGGGCTCCGCCTGGGCGGCGGCCGGGGTGTCCAGCGACGCCTGGGCCTCGCCGCTGGCCGGCGGGGGCGCGCGCCTGGTGGACTGGACGCCGGGGACGCTTGCATGAGGTTCGTCAGCACCCGCGGGACCTGCCCGGCGGTCGGGGCCTCCGAGGCCCTGGTCGCGGGACTGGCTCCCGACGGCGGCCTGTACGTTCCCGAATGCCTCCCGGCGCTTCCCGCCGCCGCCCTCGATCCGGGCATGGCCTGGCCGGAACGCGCGCGCCTGGTGCTGGAGCCGTTTTTCGCGGGCGACGGGCTGGAGCCCTTCCTGCACGGCATTTGCGCGGAGGCCTTCGACTTCCCGGTACCGCTCGTGCCGCTTCCGGCCGGGGCCGCGGGCAAGGACGATGGCCCGCCGGTGCGCGTGCTGGAGCTGTTCCACGGCCCGACGGCTGCCTTCAAGGATTTCGGGGCGCGCTTCCTGGCCCGCTGCCTGGAGCGCCTTGAGCGGGCCGGGCGGCCGGACCGCCCGCTGACCGTGCTGGTGGCCACCTCCGGCGACACCGGGGGCGCGGTGGCAGCCGCCTTCCACCGTCGGCCGGGCCTGGAGCTGCGGGTGCTGTTCCCGGAAAACGGGGTGTCGCCGCGGCAGCGGGTCCAGCTGACCTGCTGGGACGGCAACGTGCGGTCCTACGCGGTCCGGGGCGGCTTCGACGACTGCCAGCGCCTGGCCAAGGCGGCTTTCCGGGATCCTGCCCTGGCAGCGCGGTTCCGGCTGGGCTCGGCCAACAGCATCAACCTGGGGCGCATCCTGCCGCAGGCGGCCTACTTCGCGCACGCTGCCGCGCTGTTCTCCGCGGAAGGCGGCGCGCGGCCCGCGCTGGTGGTGCCCAGCGGCAACCTGGGCAACGCGGTGGCCGCCTGTTGGGCCAGGGCCATGGGCGCGCCCCTGGGGCGCATCGTCATGGCGGTCAACGCCAACCGGACCGTGCCGGATTTCCTGGAGACCGGCGAGTACCGTCCGCGCCCGGGCATCCCCACCCTGGCCAACGCCATGGACGTGGGCGACCCCAGCAACATGGAGCGACTGCGCAATCTGTACCCGGACCTGTCGGCGCTCCGGGAAGCGGTGGGCGCGTACAGCGTGGACGACGCGTCGATCCGGGAGACCATCGCCGGGGCCTGGTCCGGGAGCGGCTACCTGTTCTGCCCGCACGGGGCCGCGGCCGAGCGGGTGCGGCGCCTGCACTGCGCGGACGGGCCGGCCATCGTGGTCGCGACCGCCCACCCGGCCAAGTTCGAGACGGTGGTCGAGCCCCTGGTCGGCATGACCATTCCCCTGCCCCCGTCCCTGGAGGCCCTCGCGGGAGCGCCGACGAACTACACGGTCATCGATCCGGACCTGGGGCAACTGTTCGCCGACTGAACCGGCATGGCGCCGGCGGATCATCCTCGGTGGGTCAGCCCCGGCGGCGCAGGAGCCAGGCCGCGTGTTTCAGGAAGGCCAGCGGGGCGCGGATGGCCATGCGCGGGCCGGCGTAGCGCATGACCGCCCGCATGCGTTCCCTCATCTCCGGGCGGTAGCAGTGGGTCTCGCAACGCCTGCACGGGGGTTTTGCGTCGCCGTGGGGACACGCGGCCAGGCGGGAACGGGCATAGGCGGCCAGGGCGGCGCAATCAAGACAGGGTCCGGGGACCGGCCTGCCCGTCCGTGACGGGAGGGACCGCCGGCCGTGCACTCCCTTGCAGTACAGGCCGATCATCAAGGCGACGATCGCCTGTTCCCGCTCCAGGCCGGCCGCCAGCCGGCCGCGTCGTCCCTGACTATCCATCAGTCTTCCAGGAACAGGGCCCCGCTGCCCAGGTTCTCCGCCTTGGCCCCGAAGAAATCGCCCAGGGGGCTGCCCGCGGAGGCCCATGAGAACAGGTCGAGGGCCTCGCGCACCGCGGACATGCCGGCGACCAGGTCCCGGTTGGCCGCCTCGAAATCCCGGAAGAAGGCGGCCGAGTCCCGTCCGTCGGCGAGGGTTCCCGCTCCGGTGCCCGACTCGTGCCAGGTCTTGAGCTCGACCAGGCGGTAGTAGGGGCGCTCGAGCAGGAACAGGCCCTCGAGGCAGTCGAAGATCACCGCCGCCACGGCCTTCTTCTCGGCGGTCCAGTCGGTGAAGCGCGGCACCTTGCCGGCGGCCCGCGCGTCCCGCCAGGTCGAGAGTATGGCCGACTGCGCCTTGAGCCTGGCGTACGCCGACAGGAAGGCCGCCTTGTTCCCGTCGATGGCGGCCGCGTAGCCCGAGGTGTACCGGATGGCGTTGGCCGCGAAACCGGCGAAGGCGTCGGCCTTCCAGCCGCTCCGGTACGCCGACAGCTCCGCCGGCTGGACGGAGGCCGGGGAGAGTCCCTCGCCGGCGGGCTGGGAGGCCACGGTGCCCGGCTTGGCGAGCACGCTGGAGCCGTCGTCCTCCACCGCCACCGAGCCTTCGCTGCAGGTGACCAGGAGGGAGCCGTCCGGGACGGTGTCCACCACGAACACGGTGCCGCGGACGCCCATGACCGCCGCGTCGGTGGCGACGCTGAAGGTGCCTCCTGCCAGCTTGTCCACCTTGACGGCTATCGCGCCGCCCAGGAGCTGGAGGACGGTCTTGCGCTCGCCGGGGCTCAGTTCCTTTGTATCGAAGTAGAAGGCCGTGTTTTCCGCCAGCTTGACGCTGGCCCA